>JBBQGJ010000058.1:0-24540 GCA_038322925.1 Mycobacteriales bacterium | reverse complement strand
CTCCGCAACACAGCCATCAGCCTTCTCCGCCTGGCCGGACACACCAAGATCGCCACCGCTCTACGACATCATGGTCGGCTCACCAACAGGCCTATCGACCTCCTTCTCAGCGCATGAAAGCGACTTTGCCGAGGCCCTGTGTCCCAACGCGGTGGCAACGAGCAACGGGATCAGGCAGACCAGGGCTCGGAGCGCCTCGCTCCACATCAGCGGCAGCGCGCGCCATTTGGCCAGCAGGTCGGTCACGGAAATCGGCGCCCTTCACCGGGATTACCTCAGTACCGCCCCGCTGTGACCGAACGGCACCGCGGACATGATGTCCCCGGGCGAAATCAGATCCCGAGCAGTTTGGCCTTCGCCGCGGTGAACTCCTCGTCGCTGAGCACACCCTGGTCCTTCAGTGTCGCGAGTTGCTGGAGTTGATCCCCCACCGACGCTTCGCCCGCCGCGGGTGCAGGGGTGGGGGCCGCCTGCTCGGCGGGGGGCTCGTCCTCGGGTTCATTCTGTTGCTGTTCTTCGGCCTGAGCCTGCTCCTTCTGCGCGTAGCGGTTGGCTTGCCGCCGGGACACCCGACCGGACACCGCAGTTGCGGTCCCGGCCACCACTGCGGTGCGCGCCGCCATTCTCAACAATCCCATTGTCGTTGTCCTTCGTATCTACTCGTGCGATGCGGGGGAAAGAGCCGCCAGGACGGCCTCGCGGGGAATCCTGGCCTGGTCGAGCAGCAGTGCGCCGGAGCCCTCCAGTGCGGCGACAAACGTTGCCGCCCAGGAGTTTTCCCAGCACAGCAGCGCCACCGAACTGTTCGGCTCCAGGCCGGCGCCGACCTCTTCGACGTCCTCGGCGTCAAGCAGTCCACCGGTGGAATCCTCGGCCAGCGGCACCGGCCCGAACTGTGCGGCGATGTCGTCGAGCTCCAGTGCTCCGACCGCACCGTCGGCGTCCTTGTAGACGAACAGAAGGTCGAGCAGCCGTACGGTTCCGGCGCTGACCAGGTCGGAGAGAGCGGGCAGGATCGCCCCATTGAACTGATTGCCCGGAAAAGCCACGACCAGAACGTCGACCGGACCGATCTCCATGTGGTGCTCCTCTCGTCCCGGACCGGTTACCCGGTGCCGATGCTGCCGGAATCCCATTCATTCCACCGCCAGGCGCTGTCTGCCACATCCTCCGTGACGGATGAGTTGCGTCCGAAGACCGGCCTCATCCGAGGGGAATGAGACCCGCGGGCGATACCGCACCCTGCGCGGCGCCGGCTCATACCGACGGTGTGGTGCCGCGCCGCCCGGGCTGACGAATGATCAACAGGTCGGGGTCACCCGACGGATCATTCACAGCCCCGAAGGAGCGTTCTGATGGTCACCGATCATCGGGCAGGGCAGAATCACCCCGCCACCCCTCCCAGCGGCGCCGCCGTGGGTCTGATCTTGTTCGCCGGCATCATGATGATCATGGTGGGGGTGTTCCAGGCGATCCAAGGGGTGGTCGCCCTCTTCAACGGCACTTTCTATGTGGTCGGCCAGAAATGGGTCTTCTCGTTCAACGTGACGACCTGGGGATGGATCCATCTGCTGGCCGGCGTCGTGCTCGTCGTTGCCGCGTACTTCCTGTTCCAGGGTGCGGTGTGGGCCCGGGTGGTCGGGGTCAGCGTGGCGATCATCAGCGCCGTGCTGAGCTTCATGTGGCTGCCTTACTACCCGATCTGGAGCATTCTGATCATCGCCCTGGATGTCTTCATCATCTGCGCGCTGACCGTCCACGGCCGGGACGTCGCGCAATGACATGAGCCGGCCGTGATGGCCGTGCTGCTGGTGATCGGGGTAGGGCTGATCGGCCAAGGCATCGGCGGCCTGTGACCCTCGATCAGCCGTACGACAGCAGCCGATCTTGTGAGGTCGGCCGTGCAGGCGAGCCGTGGGTTCCTTTCCCTGCGTTTTCACCCTCACCGAATGACGCGCCCCGCTCCATCCGGGCCTAACCTAACGTCGGAACAAACCCCGGATGATGCGCGGTCGAATCCGCGTCGACGAGCAGCCACCCACACCGAAGCCTTATTCCTGAGTTGACGGAGACCAAGAGATGGCGATCATCGAGTACCCGGCCGGAGGCGCGTTCCCCGGTGTGATCGGGCGCACCACGGACGAGTCCTCTCCGGCCTGGCCCGCACAGGTTCGCGCCGCCGCGGGCGCCCCGAACGTGTTGACCATCGTGCTGGACGACACCGGTTTCGGTCAGCTCGGCTGTTACGGCAGCCCCATCGAGACGCCGACATTCGACGGGATCGCCGCGAACGGGTTGCGCTACAACAACATGCATACCACCGCGCTCTGCTCGCCCAGCCGCTCGTGCATCATCACCGGTCGCAACCACCACGCCAACGGGATGGCCGCGATCACCGAACTCGCGTCCGGGTACCCCGGGTATGACGGCGTCGTGCCGATGGAGAACGGCTTCCTCTCCGAGATCCTTCTGGAACATGGCTACAGCACGTACATGGTCGGCAAGTGGCACCTGACGCCGAGCAACCAGGAAACCGCCGTCGGCCCCTTCGACCGGTGGCCACTCGGCCGCGGGTTCCAACGGTTCTACGGATTCCTCGGCGGTGACACCAGCCAGTGGTATCCCGACCTGGTGTACGACAACCATCAGGTCGAGCCACCCAGGACGCCGGAGCAGGGCTACCACCTCACCGAGGACCTGATCGACAAGTCGATCGGGTTCATCGCCGATGCCCAGCAAGTCGACCCGGACAAACCCTTCTACCTGAACCTGTGTTTCGGTGCGACACACGCCCCGCATCACGTGCCCGCCGAATGGGCCGACAGGTACGCCGGGAAATTCGACGACGGGTGGGATGCCTACCGGGAGTTGGTGTTCGATCGTCAGAAGGAGTTGGGCATCGTCCCGGCAGATGCCGAGCTGTCCCGTCACGATCCGGACGTCCCGGACTGGGACTCGCTGCCGGCCGACGCCAAGCGGCTGTACAGCAGGATGATGGAGGTCTTCGCCGGCTTCCTGAGCCATACCGACCACCACCTGGGCCGGTTGCTCGATTTCCTGCGCGAGCTGGGCAAGCTGGACAACACGCTGATCATGGTGAT
Source organism: Mycobacteriales bacterium (assembly GCA_038322925.1). Lineage (GTDB taxonomy): Bacteria > Actinomycetota > Actinomycetes > Mycobacteriales > Nakamurellaceae > Nakamurella. Next base: position 21,439 of record JBBQGJ010000058.1, on the reverse strand, counting down.
CTCGGACAACGGCGCGAGTGCCGAGGGCGGCCCGAGCGGCACCACCAACGAAGCGCAGTTCTTCAACAACGCGCAGGAACCGCTCGCCGACAGCCTCAAGGTCATCGACGAGATCGGCGGCCCGAACCACTTCAACCATTACCCGTGGGGCTGGACCTGGGCGGGGAACACCCCGTTCCGCCGGTGGAAGCGGGAAACCTACCGCGGCGGGGTCAGCGACCCGTTCCTGGTCAGCTGGCCCGCCGGCATCACCGCCAAGGGCGCCGTGCGCCACCAGTACGCACACATCGTGGACATGGTGCCGACCGTCCTGGACCTGCTCGGCATCACGCCGCCCACGGCGATCCGCGGCGTCACCCAGGGACCCTTCCACGGTGTCAGCTTCGCGCATACCCTGGACGACGATGCCGCCGAAAGCCGCAGGCGCACACAATATTTCGAGATGCTTGGGCACCGGGCCATCTACCACGACGGGTGGCGCGCGGTGTGCCCGTGGCCGGGACCGTCGTTCACCGAGGCCGGCGTGGGGTTCGGCCAACCGATCAGCGCCGACAAGCTGTCCGAACTGGACGCGACAGCCTGGGAGCTCTACCACGTCGACGAGGACTTCGCGGAGAACCACAACGTCGCCGACGAGCATCGCGACCGGCTCATCGCGCTGATCGGTACCTGGTACGTCGAGGCCGGCAAGTACGGGGTGCTGCCCATCGACGGCAGCGGGTTGGCCCGCATGGTCGCCGAGAAACCGCTGGTCGCCCCGCAGCGTCCGCAGTACCGCTATTACCCGGACACGCAGTCCATCCCGTTCTTCGCAGGCCCCCGGGTGCTCAACCGGCCGCACGCCATCACCGCCGAGGTCGACATCCCAGAGTCCGGCGCCGAAGGCGTGCTGCTCTGCCAGGGCACCGCCGCCGGCGGGTATTCGCTGTACGTCAAGGACGGCACCCTGCGGTACGTGCACAACTACGTCGGCCGCGGCCTGTACGCCGTGCGGTCCGAGACGCCCGTCCCGTCGGGCAAGCACTCCCTGCGTTTCGAGTTCGAACCGACCGGGCAACCCGACCTCGCCGCAGGCAAGGGCGCGCCGGGGCGGCTGCAGCTGTACGTCGACGGCGCGCTGGTCGGCGCCGCCGAGGCACCGGTCACCACCCCGTTCGCGCTGAACCCCGGAGCCCTGACATGCGGGTCGAACCCGGGATCACCGATCACCCCCGACTACCCGAGCCCGTTCCGGTTCACCGGTCACATCGAGCACGTCACCATCGACGTCAGCGGCGACCTCATCATCGATCCGGAGGCCGAGCTCCGGGTACACATGGCGCGGCAGTAGCCGACTCGAGGCACCGGCAAGGACTCCGCGGCCCAAATACCCTTCGACGATGACAGGCAACCGGATGTCAGGCGACCGGCAGGCACTGGGACCGGTGCTGACCATGCCGGACGCGCCCCCGGCGTTCCACCTGATGGCGAAGCCGACGGGCGCGACCTGCAACCTGGACTGCGAGTACTGCTTCTTCCTGTCCAAGGAGATGCTGTACCCGGGCAGCCGGTTCCGGATGGCGCAGGACCTGCAGGAGACCTACATCCGGCAGCTGTTGGAGGCGCACGCCCGGGCACCGGAGGTGGTGGTGGCATGGCAGGGCGGCGAGCCGACCATGATGGGCCTGGACTTCTTCCGCCGCTCGATCGAGCTGCAACGCGCCTACGCCAGACCGGGGCAACGGATCCGGAACACGATGCAGACCAACGGGACCCTGCTGACCGACGAGTGGGGGGCGTTCCTGAAGGAGAACGACTTCCTGGTCGGCATCTCGATCGACGGCCCGCCGGGGATGCACGACGCGTACCGGGTGGACAAGGGCGGCAAACCCACCTCGACAAGGGTGCTGCGCGGTCTGGACGTGCTGAAACGGCACGGGGTGGACTGGAACGTGCTGACCACCATCCACGCCGTCAACGGTGATCACGGCCGGGAGGTCTACCGGTACCTGCGCGACGACCTGGGTGCCACGTTCATCCAGTACATTCCGATCATCGAACGGGCCACCCCCGAGACGCTGCCGATCGCGGACGCCGGCTGGGGCAGCCACGTGCACGGCCGTCCGCTGTACCTGCAGGACGGGTCGCTGGTCACCCGCCGGTCGGTCGGGCCGGAGCAGTACGGCCGGTTCATGATCGATGTCTTCGAGGAATGGGTACGCCACGACATCGGCACCGTGTACGTGCAGATGTTCGACACCGCGCTGGCCAATTGGTACGGCGAGCCCGGCGCCATGTGCGTGCACGCCGAAACCTGCGGCCAGCAGCTGGCTTTGGAACACAACGGTGACGTGTATTCCTGCGACCACTATGTCGAACCCGGCTACCTGCTGGGCAACATCAAGGAAAAGCGGCTGCTGGACTTGGTCGCGCTTCCGCAACAACGGAAGTTCGGGCTGGACAAGCGGGACACCCTCACCCGGTTCTGCCGGGACTGCAATGTGCGGGTCGCGTGCAACGGCGGCTGCCCGAAGGACCGTTTCGCGACCTCGCCGTACGGCGAACCCGGGCAGCACTACCTATGCCCCGGCTACCAGGCCTTCTTCCGTCACGTCCGAGAACCCATGCAGGCCATGGTGACTCTGCTGCGCCAGGACCGGGCACCGGCCGAACTGGCGGCAACCTACGCCCAGCAAGACTCCCGCCGCCCGCGGAATGATCCCTGCACGTGCGGTAACGGACGGAAATGGAAACACTGCCACGGAGCGCCACGGACCGCGTGAGTTCTACAGTCACTCAACTCCGATTCCGGCGGTCAGTGTTCGGCGACGACCAGCACCCGGCGCATCCTCGCCAACCGGCCACCCACCGACCGCGCCTCGTCGAGCAACTCGTCCACGGCCCGGTCGGGAAGCTCGGCGCGGAGTTCCGCCTCGTGCGCGATCCACGCCGCGTACATCGCCGTCGCGTGCTCGCGGTCGTGGGGGGTTTCCTGCTGGCGCAGCGGGCGCAATCCCACATGCCGGAGCAACGGACGCCAGTCCAGCGGATGCGCGGACGGTTGGTCGTCCAGCGACATGCAGACGGTCATCACCACACGACCGCCCGGGCGAAGGACGCGCCGGACTTCGCCGAGCGCCTCGACCAGGTCCGACGCGAAGAAGAACGCGTCGCCGCACCACACGCCGTCGACCGAAGCGTCCGCCAGCCCGGTGGCGGCCAGATCCCCCCGCTGGAACCGGGTACGCGGTCCGGGCAGCGGACCCTCGGCGCGCTCCCTGGCGACCTGGAGGCCGGTTTCGGAGAAATCGACCCCGACGAGGTCGCATCCGGTTCTTTGGGCCAGCCAGAGACCAGGTCCACCCTGACCGCACGCCAGGTCCAGTAATAGCCGACCAGGTCCGAGGCGGAGCGCGGAGATCGCCTGGTCGAGGTCCCACCGGGTGACGAACGAATACGTCAGCAGCCCAGGAACCGCCAGATCCCCCAACGCAGCCTGATTGAGTTCGTGCAGCAGCCCCGGCCGAGCGGTGTCGGCCAGATCCTGATCGAAGTCCTCCACCGGAACCTCGGGTGCAACCCGATAGCGCAACGCGTCGGCGACATCGTCCGGCATCTGTTCCTCCAGACCGCTGCGGGGATTGGGGTAACGAACCGCAACCTGCATTGTCGTCCAGGTCGGGTGATCGGACCCGGGAGCATGCAGACTGTCGGGCATGCCCGACATGGAACACACCACCGACCGCGTCGACCGCGCATCGGCCACGGCGGCGTCGGAACCATGGTGGCGCAGCGCGGTGATCTACCAGGTCTACATCCGCAGTTTCGCCGACGGCAACGGCGACGGGGTGGGCGACATCGCGGGGCTGCGGTCCCGGCTGGACTACCTGGCCGACCTCGGCGTGGACGCCGTCTGGATCAATCCCTGGTACCCGTCGCCGATGAAGGACGCCGGCTACGACGTATCGGACTACCGGGCGATCGAGCCTGTCTTCGGCACCCTGGACGAGGCCGACCAGCTCATCGCAGCCGCACACGACCGCGGGCTGCGGGTGCTGCTGGACATCGTGCCGAACCACACCTCCGATCAGCACCCGTGGTTCCAGCGGGCGCTCGCCGCTCCGGCCGGGTCACCCGAACGTGACCGCTTCCTGTTCCGCGACGGCCGCGGGCCGGGCGGGAACGAACCCCCGAACGACTGGATCAGCCAGTTCGGCGGCCCGGCGTGGAGCCGGGTCTCCGAGGTCGGTCCGGACGGCCTGGAGATCCCCGAGCAGTGGTACGTGCACCTGTACACGCCCGCGCAGCCGGACCTGAACTGGGCGAACGCCGACGTCAGGGCCGATTTCGAGCGCACCCTGCGCTTCTGGTTCGACCGGGGGGTGGACGGCTTCCGGATCGACGTCGCACACTCGCTGACCAAGGCAGCGGGTATGCCCGATGTGGGCGAGATACCCTGGCCCCAACCGCAAACCGGACCGCAGGTGGACCACCCGCATTGGGATCGTGACGAGGTCCACGAGATCTACCGGGACTGGCGCGATCTCGCAGATGAGTATTCCGATCCGCGGGTCTTCGTCGCGGAGGCGTGGGTGACGCGCCCGGAACGGCTGGTCAGGTACGTCCGCGCCGACGAGCTGCACACGGCGTTCAACTTCGACTTCCTGTTGACGCCGTGGCTCGCGCACACGCTGCGGACGTCGATCACCGACACGATCGCCTCCCACCGGGAGGTGTCCGCCCCGCCGACCTGGGTGCTGTCCAATCACGATGTGGCCAGGGAGGTCTCGCGGTACGCCCGGCCGCAGACCGAACGCCGGCTGCGGTCGCTGGACGACCTGCTGCCATCGCCCAGCGATCCCGAACTGGGTGTACGGCGGGCCAGGGCGGCCGCGCTGCTGATGCTCGCCCTGCCCGGCGGCGCCTACATCTACCAGGGCGAGGAACTCGGCCTCCCCGAGGTCGAGGACCTGCCCGACGACGTGCTCGACGACCCCCAATTCGAGCAATCAGGACGGACCAGCCGCGGACGGGACGGCTGTCGGGTGCCACTGCCCTGGTCCGGCAGCCGACCGCCGTTCGGCTTCAGCCCGGACGGGGTGAAACCCTGGCTGCCGCAACCGGATGGGTGGGGTGCGTTGGCCGCGGAGGTCGAGCTGGACGACCCTGACTCGATGGTGTCGCTCTACCGGTCGGCCCTGCGGATCCGTCGCGAGCATCCTGCGCTCGGCGACGGCACCCTCGAATGGCTCGACATGCCCGACGGCGCCATCGGTTTCACCCGCGAGCCCGGCTTCTCCTGCCTGGTGAACCTGTCCGCCAACCCGCTCACGCTGCCGACCGGTTCGAAGCTCCTGCTGGCCAGCGGTCCACTCACTGGCGATGGCCGGATCGAGCTGGACACCACAGCATGGCTGACCCGGCGGTGAACTCTGGCAGCGGCCGAAATCCGCTCGTCAACCGAGTGGCCGCGAACAGCGAGACCCATCGTGGATGATCACCGCTGCTGGCCCGCCGGCATGTCCTGTTCGAGGATTCTGTACAAGGTCTCCCCGGAAGTCAGGTCGACCCCCGGCATCAAGCCGCCCTTACTCTCCAGCACGGGCAGTTCGAACCTCGATTCGCCCGTCGACGTCGGTTCGGCCAGGAACCGTTCCAATGCTGCTTCGATCATCGCGGTCACAGTGCAGGCCTCTGCCGCCGCTCTGAGCGTGACACGCCGATAGAGCTCCTCATCAAGATGAACAGAGACCCTCATCGTTCACCGCGCCTTTCGTGAAATCCGTGCGCCGACCAGGACTCCGATCAGCATGGAGATCGCGCCGAATGCGGCGGCGCCGATCAGCGACAGCCCGCCCCGGCGGGCGGCCAGCACCGACACGGCCGCTGGCGCTGGCAATGCGGCAGGTCCGCCCCCCACCGCGACCTGGGCCGCTTCAGCGAGCGCCTGCGTGGGCGCCACCGGCCTGGCGCCGATCAGCACGTCGTCGACGGCGGCGAAGAACAGCCCCGCGGTCTTCTTGGCGACCCCGGCCAGCACCCGCTGCCCGACCCCGCCGACCATGCCGCCGACCACGGCGTCGGCGTCGTAGTCGACCCGGGTGGTGCCCTCCGGTTGCACGGTCAGGGTGACCCGCACGGTGGTGTCGATCGTCCCCGGCGAACCGGATCCGTTGGCGCGCATGGTCAACGACGACGGTTCGACGAGATCAGCGAAGGAGACCTCACCCGAATACGAGCCCTTGATCGAGGCCACCCCGAGCGCGACGGTCAGCGCGAACCGGTTGTCCGCGATCGGGGTGAGGGCCTCGCAGCCCGGGATGACGGTGGCCAGCACCGTCGGGTCGGTGATCGCGGCCCACGTCCGCGCGGGGTCGGCGTGCACGACTGCGGAGCCGGCGATCTTCATGCCATTCCCTTCCGGTCTGCGTGGTCCGAGCGGGCACGCCCGACCGCCGTCGGCTCGACCCGGCCCGCGGCGAATTCGACGCGCAATCCGAAAAGGATGTTCGGGCTGATCGGCATGGCGTCGATCCGGAACCCGACCGCATCCTCCACGGCCGACGCGATCACCGCCGACACCGGGATGACGCCGGCCTCACCGGCACCCTTGATCCCCAAGGGGTTCAGCGGCGAAGGCGTCTCCTGATGGCCGATCTCGATCCTGTCGGGCATCTCCGTCGCGTACGGCATCAGGAAATCCATGAACGAGGCGTTCAGCAGCTGCCCGTGCTCGTCGTAGGCCAGCGTCTCGTACAACGCGCCGCCGATACCCTGCGCGACCCCGCCGTGCACCTGGCCGCGGACGATCATCGGGTTGATCAGCGTCCCGCAATCGTGTACCACGCAATACTTCTCGATGGAGATCTCGCTGGTGTCAGGATCGATCTCGACGATCGCGGCGTGCATGCCGGAGGCGAAAGTGGATCGCGGCGGCGAGTAGTATTCCCGGCCCTCGAGGCCGGGTTCGTCGTCCTCGGCCACCGGCGGCACGTTCGGATCGGCAGGGCGGGCGAATTGGGTGGCCGCCTGCGCGGCCTCGTCGAACGCATACCGCAGCGGGTTGGACAGCACCGCCACCTGGCCCAGTGGGATGCAGGCGGTGGGATTGCCTTTCACCGATACCACTCCGCTGATCAGCTCCAGGTCGTCCGCGGAGCATTCCAGCGCGTCCGAGGCAACCCGCAGCGCCTTCGCCTTCACCGCGCGGGCCGCCAGGGCCACCGCGGACCCGGACATCACCGCCGCCCTCGAGGCGAAAGTGCCTACGGCGTAACCGAACCGGCGGGTGTCGCCGGTGGTGATGTGCACCGAATCGAACGGCACGCCCAGCTCGTCGGCGACGATCTGCGCGAACACCGTCTGGTGCCCCTGGCCCTGCGAGGTGAGCCCGATCGCCACCTCGACCCGGCCGTCGGTCATCACCTGGACGTGCGCGCCCTCGTACGGCCCCGGCCCGGTTCCCTCGACGTAGCAACCGATCCCGATGCCGAGCAGTCTCCCGTGTTCGGCCGCCTCCGCGCGCTGTGCCTCGAAGCCGTCCCAGCCGATCATGTCCTTGATCATCGCCAGCTGGGCGGGATAGTTGCCCGAGTCGTAGATCAGCGGCCGGCCGTCCTGGAAGATCAACCCCTGGTCGAAAGGGAACTCGTCGGGCTGGATCATGTTGACCGCCCGCACCGTGGTGCGGTCCATGCCCAGCGCGTCGGCGATCCGGTCCATGGTGCGTTCCATCGCGAACACCCCCTGCGGGCGGCCGGCGCCCCGGTACGGGGTCACGATCACCGTGGTGGTGTAAACGGAGCAGAACTCCACCCGGTAGGCACCCGGCTTGTACGGACCGAGCAGCTGGGTGGAGGTGACGATCGGGCAGATGATCCCGTACGGCGTGTACGCGCCGTTGTCGTGCCAGAACGTCACGTCGAGCGCGAGAATCTTTCCGGTGTCGTCGAATCCGACCGTGACGTGGTGCTGCTGGCCGCGTTCGTGCGCGGATGAGACGAAATGCTCGCGGCGGTCCTCGGTCCATTTCACCGGTCGTCCGAGCCGGATCGCGGCCATCGGTACCACGATCTCCTCCGGCCAGGGATGCATGATCTTCACCCCGAACCCGCCGCCGACGTCCGGCGCGATCACCTCGACCTTGGTCAGCGAGAGGCCCAGCTTGGCGGCGATCGCGGCCCGCACGGAGGTGGCGGCTTGCGTCGAGGAGTAGACCCGCAGGCTCTGGTCGTCGACGTCCCAGCGGGCGTGCACGCCGCGGCCCTCCAGCGGCATGGAGCAGGACCGTTCGATCGTCAGGTCGAACTCGAGCACGTGCGGCGCTGCGGCCATCGCGGGCCCGACCGACCCGACCTGCTGCACCAGGTGCGCGGCGATGTTGTCCGGCACGTCGTCGTGCACGGCGTGCTGCGCCGCCCGTGCCGCGTCGATACCCACCACTGGGGCGAGGATTTCGTAGTCGACCCGGATCCGGGCGACGGCATCCTCTGCCAGATAACGGTTCTCGGCGACCACCATCGCGATCGGCTCACCGACGTGATGCACCACCCCGTTCGCCAGCGGGTAGGCCGTGCGGGCGGCGTGCAACGCCGGGTGCGGGATCAGTACGGGTAGCGGCCGGGCGGCAGCCCCCTCCAGGTCCTCGTAGGTATAGATCGCCACCACCCCTTCGACGTCGAGCGCGTCGGTGACGTCGATGTCTGCGATGCGGGCGTGCGCGTGCGGTGACCGGACGAACGCCGCCTCGAGGGCGTGGTCGCCACCGCCGATGTCGTCGGTGTACCGGCCGGCCCCGGTGACCAGCCGCAGATCCTCGGTCCGGCGGATCGGCTGACCGACATAACGGGTCACCATCAGCGCTCCCCCCGTTCCCGGGTGAGCTCGGCGGCCCGCAGTACGGCGTCCACGATGTTCTGATAACCCGTGCAGCGACAGAGGTTTCCGGCGATCATTTCGACCGCGTCGGCCCGGGTCGGGTTCGGTTGCTCGACCAGCCCCGCGGTGATGGTGGTGATGAACCCCGGCGTGCAGAACCCGCACTGCAGCGCGTGGCACTCGCGAAAGGCCTCCTGCACCGCGGAGAGCGTTGGAGCGTGGCCGTCCGCAACAGACCCGGCGATGCCTTCGATGGTGGTGACGCTGTGCCCGTCCACCGACACCGCGAAGGTCAAGCAGGACCGCACCGGCGCGCCGTCCAGCAGCACGGTGCAGGCGCCGCACACCCCGTGCTCACAGCCGACATGGGTGCCGGTCAACTGGAGGTCGTGCCGCAGGAAATCCGAGAGCGTCCGTCGTGCGGGCACCCTGGCGACTCGGTGCACGCCGTTGACGGTGAGCGTCACGTCGTAGGTCGGTTCCGCGCCGTCGGCAACGATGACGGCCGGGCTGCCTGTGTTGTCCTTGGGAATGCTCACGCGGCAACCTCTCTGGCGCGGGCGGTGGAGATCGCCTGCCGCGCAGCACGAACGGTCAGTACTGCGGCCAGCTGCCGGCGGTAGTCCGCGCTGGCGTGGATGTCCGTCACCGGATCGACGGCGGCTCTGGCCAGCTCTGCGGCGTGCTGTTCGCCGGCCGACCAGGCGTCGGTGAGGTCGAGGACGAGCGGCGTCTCGGACACCGACAGGTACCCGCAGCGCAGCGCGCGGAGCCCGCCGCCGTCATCCAGCTCGGCGATCGCGCCCACCCCGCACAGCGCGTAATCACCGTGCCGGCGGGCGATCTCGACGAAACTGGAACCGCTGCCGGCGGTCAGCCCGGGAAAGAACGCCCTGATCGCGAGTTCGTCCGCCGCCAGCGCGGATTCCAGCGGCCCGCGGAAGAAGTCGGCGGCGCTGATCACCCGCTCCCCGCGCACCGACGCGGCCGTCACCGTGCCGCCGGTCAGTGCCAGTACGGCGGTCAGCTCACCCGCGGGATCGGCGTGCGCGAGCGACCCGACGGTCGTGCCGCGGTTACGGATGGTGGGATGGGCGACCAGCCGAAGCGCCTGGGGCAGCAACGGTTGCGCGATGGCCGCGGCCGGGTCCTTCTCGACGCGCGTGTGCCTGGCCAGCGCGCCGACCGTGACCCCGGCGGCGGTGACCGTGACGTCGTCGAGGGCAACGATCCGATTGATGTCGACCAGGTGGGCCGGAGCGGCCAGCCGCATCGCCAGCAGCGGAATGAGCGATTGACCTCCGGCCAGCACCTTGGCTTCCGGCCCGTATTCGGCCAGCACCGCGATGGCCTCGCCGACGGACTCCGGTCCGTGCCAGGCGAACGGGGCGGGCTTCATCCCACGATCTTTCCCTACCTCGCCGTGATGGACTATCGGGACTGGTTTCGGCGAGGTGCTCGCTGCCGATCGGAGGACGGAACGTGGTTGCTCATCGGGACCGCGAGCGGGTGCATTTCGAGACCGGCACGCAGTGGCGCGGCTGGCTCGACGAACACCACGAGAGCACCGACGGGGTGTGGCTGGTCTCCTGGAAGACGGCGACCGGAAAACCCCGGATGAGCTACGAGGATTCGGTCGTGGAAGCCCTCGCGGTGGGCTGGGTGGACAGCATGGGGCTGACCATCGACGAGGAGCGGTCGATGCTGTGGTTCGCCCGCCGCAAACCCACCAGCGGTTGGTCCCGACCGAACAAGCAGCGGGTCGAGCGGCTGGAAGCGGAGGGCAGGATGGGGCCGGCAGGCCGTCGCGCGATCGAGGTCGCCAAGGCCAACGGCGCCTGGACCTTGCTGGACGACGTCGAGGATCTGGTGGTTCCCGACGACCTGGCGGCCGCCCTCGCCGCGCTACCCGGTGCCGCCGAGCAGTGGGAGGCGTTCCCGCCGTCCGCCCGGCGGGCGATCCTGGGCTGGATCGTGCAGGCCAGGACCGCGCCGACCAGGGCACGCCGGGTCACCGAGGCTGCCGAAAAGGCGGCGGTGGGGCAACGGGCGAACCAATGGCCCCGCGCTTCGACCTGACGGACGTCGACACGACATTCGCGATGTTTACCTCCACCTGCTCGGGGTACCTGACCTGCATGAACCTTCCCGTCCAGCCGGGCGCGGGCACCCTCGACGGCGGCGCCCTCCGGCGACGGGTGTCCGTCACCGAGAGCGGCGCACAGAGCGCGAACTTTGCCTGCCACCCTGGCGACCGGTCACTGCACATCTCGCTGACGTCCAGCGACCGCTCGGTCTGCGCAATGGTGATGACCTGCGATGCCGTGCGGCCCTTGGCGAGGAGCCTCGGCGTTGGCGCTCTCAGCACCGGGGCTGCCACTCCACGCCACGCTTCTCGACGGGCGGTCACTCGGCCCGACACCGGTTGTATCTCGGACATTTTCATCGCCCCGCACCGATCTGGGACGTAGCGGCGGAGCCCTGGCGCTGACCCTCCGCTCCGGCCGCATGGGGGCACGGGGCTCGAGAATCGGTTGAGCACAAGCGGGGTGTGATCCGTTCCGCTGCTCTCGAGTCGGGGTCCGGACGCATGATGGGCTGTCCGCCTTGGTGGTCAGGATCGGATGTTGTTCGGGGGTTGCCGGGTTCCAGATGGGGAAGGATGGCGAAGGCGACTGTGTGCGCTGTGGAGCCGATACCGTTGTTGTATCGGCGACGAGTGCAACGCAGCGAGGCGCCATCTGGGCCCGGCAGACCCCGGACGAATATCCGGTCCTGACCACTTGGGACGCGATCGCGAACGGAGGTCGGCGGTGGTCCGAGCGCTCGTCATCGCGGCCGCGGCCCGAGCGGCGCTGCCGGTGCTGAGCGGCCCGGTACGCGACGGCGCCGTGCTGGGTGCGTTCACCCGGGCGGTGATCATCGGCGTCCCGACCCCGGACGGTCCGCGGGTGCTGTCCCTGCTCGCGCCCACCGCCGCCGGAGTGCCCAACGGCGTGCGTCTTGCAGCGGCGGACGCTTCCGTGCTGACGCGTCACGTGCCGGGCGGAAGTGTGTCGGTCGGCGGGGGTCGAATCCTGCTGGGCGGCGTCGAGGTCCGGGCGGTGCGATCCTGGCCGAGCCGGGTGCCGCGAGCGGCCGCGGAGCACGGGAGAGTCGAGATGATCAGCGACACGATTGTCGCGATGGTCGCGCCGCACGCGTCAGGGGTGGCGGGAGGTTTCGTCGCCGCGCTGCGGTCAGCCCTGGCCTCCCTGCCGACCGCACCGGTGACATCGACGGCGCCGACTGTGCGGGCGGCTGATGATCGGCTTGGGGCCGCCGTCCGCCAGTTGGTCGGCCGCGGCATCGGCCTGACCCCCGGCGGTGACGACGTGATCGCCGGAGCGCTGTGCGGACTGCACGCCACGGGAGCCACCGGCCGGGCACGGGCGTTGGCTACGGCCGCCCTCGACGACGTCACCGACCGCACCACCCTGCTGTCCGCCGACCTGCTCAGGCTGGCCGCGGACGGGGATGCGTGCCTGGAAATCCTTGGTGTGCTGCGCGCGGCGCGTCAACCTCGGGATGTGCTGCGGCCCAACCAGTCCGCGCTGGTGGTCGCGATCGACCGACTGCTGCGGGTCGGGCACACCAGCGGCGCCGACCTGGCGACCGGGCTTGCCATCGGCCTTCGGGCCGGGGCGCAGGCCGGCACTCGAGAGCGAGCGGAGGTCGGATGACCGGCGTCGAGCACGTGGAGGTGCGCAGCGGGATCTACCGCGACTCGGTCACGCTGCTCCGGACTTCGCAGGCCGCGTCCGACGCTCCTGGCGTCACGGCCGCTCAGGTTGCCATGGCGACCCCGCTCAACATCGAGCTTGCCGAGGGCTTGGGCTTCCCGGTTCCGGACGGCGCAGGACCGAACGACCTGCTGATCACCCTGCGCGGTGACGACGACGCCGCGCTCGCCGCCGGTCTGTCCGCCGTCGAGGGCGCGCTGAACGCGGTACCGGCAGCAGTCACCGGAACCGGCGTCGCGCGGCCGAGGACGGTGCGGTCGGCGGCCACGATGGCGCCCGACGCGGCACTCGTGTTGCTGTCGGTGCCCGGGTCGTCGGTGATCGGCGAGGCGCTCGACGCGATTGCCGCCGGGCGGCACGTGATGATCTTCTCCGACAACGTCCCGGTCGAACAGGAGGTCGCGCTCAAGACTGCCGCCGATGCCGCTGGGGTGCTGGTGATGGGCCCCGACTGCGGCACCGCGATCATCGGCGGCGTTGGCCTTGGTTTCGCGAACACCCTGCGGGACAACGACTCCGGTGGCCGCGTCGGGGTGGTGGCGGCGTCCGGAACCGGCGCACAGCAGCTGACGTGCCTGCTCGACGACGCCGGCGCCACGGTTTCTCACGTGCTCGGTGTCGGCGGGCGTGACCTGTCGGAGGCGGTGGCCGGCCGCAGCACGCTCAGCGCCCTGCGGATGCTGGAGGAGGACCCGGGCACCGATCACATCGTGCTGATCTCCAAGCCACCGCACCCCGCGACCGCCGTTGCCGTGCTGGCCGCCGCGGCGGCGAGCAGCACGCCGGTGACGTCCGTGCTGCTCGGACCGGGCGGCCCGGACATCACCGCGGGGGTCGAGCGGGTGCTGGCCGCCGTCGGCGCGCCGGTCCCGGTCTGGCGGCAGTGGCAGCCCGCAACGAGCCCCGCCGGTGACGTCGCAGGCCGCGGACCAGTGGTGCAGGCTCGGCCGGGTGCACTGCGCGGGCTGTTCTCCGGTGGCACTCTCGCCGACGAGGCGATGCTGGTCGCCGGTGCGGTGCTGGGCGACATCCGCTCGAACATCCCGCTCCGGCCGGAGCTGGCGCTGCCCGCGTCGGCGACCCAGCACGGCCGCCCCCACCTGGCCGGCCTCGGTCACGTCGTCCTCGACCTCGGGGACGACGAGTTCACCCTCGGCCGGCCGCATCCGATGATCGACCCCTCGCTGCGACTGGAGCTGCTCGCCGAGCAGGCCGCCGACCCCGAGGTGGCGGTGCTCCTGATCGATCTCGTGCTCGGGCATGGCGCGGACCCGGACCCCGCCCACCGATGGGCGGGGGCGATCCGGGAGGCGATCGCCGAGGCTGCCGCGTCGGGCCGGGTGCTCACGGTCGTGGTGTCGCTCTGCGGTACGGACGGCGACCCGCAGGCCCGGGACTCCCAGGCAGCTCAGTTGACAGGCGCGGGCGCGCAGGTGTTCGCCTCGAACGCGGCCGCGGCCAGGGCCGCCGCCGGTGCCGCCGCTGGGGCCACCGGGCAGATCGCAGCCAGGCCAACGGTTCCCGGCGGCGATCCGGCCGGCGTCCCCCCGGTCGCCGACCAGCCGGCCGCACCGCGCGCGCACCCGCCGTCAGCTGGGGCGTCACAGTCGGCGTCACAGTCGGTGTCACAGTCGGCGTCACAGTCGGCGTCACCGGTCGCGGCGGCCGACCTGCTAGCTGGGGCGCCATCGGTGATCACCGTGGGCATCGACCTGCTCGCCGACGCACTGCGCGCGCAGGCCGTCGACGTCACCACCGTCGATTTCCGGCCGCCGGACCTGCCGGGTTCGGCCGCGTCCGCCGTGCTCACCGCGCTCGCCGCCGTACTGCTCGACCCGCGCATGGCCGCGGCCAACGAACTGGCCGCGCAACGGATGCTGGACACCCGCGCGCTGCTGGTGGACGTCCGGCCGGCCCGGGAGGCGCTCTGCCTGCAACCCGGCGAGTTCTGCCACGCCGGCCCGCCGATCGAGTTCTACCGTGCATCGGGCCCACTGCGCGGCGCGTTGATCGGCGCGTTGATCTTCGAGGGCCTCGCCGCCGACGAGGCCGAGGCCGTCGCGACACTCGAAACCGGACAAGGTATCTCGTTCACCCCGTGTCACCAGCGGCACGCGGTGGGTCCGATGGCCGGGGTCATCTCGCCGTCCATGTGGCTGTTCGAGCTGACCGATCCGGCGACCGGTGCGCGCGCATGGTGCTCGCTGAACGAGGGCCTTGGCAAGGTGCTGCGGTACGGCGCCTACGGCCCCGAGGTGATCACCCGGCTGCGCTGGATGGCCGACGTGCTCGGCCCCGCGCTCGCCGCGGCGGTGCGCGCCACCGGGCCGGTGGACATCACCGCGATCATCGGCCAGATGGTGCAGATGGGCGACGAAGGGCACAACCGGAACCGCGCAGGCACTCTCATGTTCCTCCGGGAGATCCTGCCCGCGTTGATCGCCTCCGACCTGCCCGCCTCCGACACTGCCGAGGTGGCAAGGTTTGTCGCCGGCAATGACCATTTCTTCCTGAACCTGGTGATGCCCGCGGGAAAGCTGGTCGGCGACGCGGCGGCCGGCATTGCCGGCTCGACCCTGGTCACCGCGATGTGTCGCAACGGCACCGATTTCGGCATCAGGGTCTCCGGGACCGGCGACCGCTGGTTCACCGGGCCTGCGCTGTACCCGCGGGGCTTGTTCCTGCCGGGGTTCGGCGAGGACGACGCCAACCCGGACATCGGCGACTCCGCGATCGCCGAGACGATGGGCATCGGCGGAATGGTGATGGCCGCCGCGCCGGCCATCGTGCGGTTCGTCGGCGGCTCCGTTCCCGATGCTCTGGCCACCACCCGGCGGATGTACGAGATCACCCAGGCGGAGAACCCCGCCTTTGCCGTGCCCATCCTGGAGTTTCGCGGCGCGCCCACCGGCATCGACGTCACCCGGGTGCTGCGCACCGGGATCCTGCCGCAGATCAACACCGGGATGGCGGGCCGTGTCGCCGGCACCGGGCAGGTCGGCGCGGGTCTGGTGACCCCGCCGATGGACTGCTTCACCGGCGCGATCCAGGGGCTCGCCGAAGTCGCCGCGCGCTGAGTCGCCGTTCCCGAACGGCGCATGGTCGGCCGGCGCCCCGGCGGAACACCGGCGCGATCGCCCGGAGCCCAAGAACTGACGAGATGATCAGCACTCGGCAATGCTCGACGCGGTGTTCGGGCTCGCGCCGTGCCAGCCGTGGAGAATTCCGCTGGCCTCCACAACGGCGCTCTGTCAGGCTGCACCTGACAGGTCTGCGATGACAGTTCGCCCCGCGATACCACCGAGAAGTTCACGGTCAGACGTGGCCAGGCATCCGGGTGGTGTCTGAATTGTCGATATCGCGGAAACGTCGCCGCGGGAGTCCGCGGGCAGAATGCCGCTGCGGCCGGCCCCGGGTGACATCGTCGTGACCCGCGCTGCCCTCACCGACGACACCGCCACCCTGCTGGATCTCGATCGGTGGAGCGTGCGGCACGCGCGGCGGCTGCTGGCCGGACTGTCCGGGACAGACCGGACGGCAGTCGATCAGGCACGCGAGGAGATCATCGCCCGCGTCGGCGCTTTCGCGCCGGGAACTCCGTTGCCGACCTCGTCGGACACGGTGCTGCTTGCCGCCTACCTCGAGGCCGCGCCCGCGGTGGCCGATTGGATGATCCGGCGCGGTATCGCCCCGGCCACCATCGCGGCCACCATCGGTGATCTCGGCCGGCACCTTCGGCTGCACCGGGCGCACACCGGCGCCTTCGGGTTTGACGCCACCTGGTGGTTGGCGACGGTGCTCTCCGGCACGTTGTTTCAGCTGGGACGACTGCAGTTCCAATTGCGCCGGCTACGGCCCGATGAGCCGCAGCCGCCCGTTGCGCCCGCGCCGTGGTTCCTCGACGTGCACATCCCCGAGGCGGGACCGCTCGCCCCGGATGCGGTCTGCG
Source organism: Mycobacteriales bacterium (assembly GCA_038322925.1). Lineage (GTDB taxonomy): Bacteria > Actinomycetota > Actinomycetes > Mycobacteriales > Nakamurellaceae > Nakamurella. The sequence continues at coordinate 4,852 of JBBQGJ010000058.1, read as the reverse complement.
AGTCTTTCGATCGCGCCGCGCTGTTCTTCGCCCGCCATTTCCCGAAACAGCCTGCCCGGACAGCGATCTGCAACTCCTGGCTGCTCGATCCGTTCTTGGCCGACCATCTGCCGCCCACCTCGAACATTGTCACGTTCGGTCAGTCCTTCACCCCCTACGGCGAGCCCGTGGACGACGATCTCGACGCGGTCTACTTCACGTTCGGGGTGCGGTCACTGGAGGGTATCCACGGCTTGCCGCGCCGGTCGTCGTTGCAGCGCCTGGTGCTCGACCGGATCGCATCGGGCGGGAGGTGGACGAGGGCGCGCGGCTACCGGCCTTTGCCCACGCCGTGATCGTCAGGCGAACAGCCAGTGCACCGTGATTTCGGTCGTCAGCTGGGTGTCGCCGGTGGCCACCGGCATGGCGTCCGCGACCGCAGCACGCATGGCCATCATCGGGCGCGGGCCGCCGCCGCTGGGCCGCTCGTCGATCCACTGCACCTCGCCGAGCGCCCGCCCGGCCAGCGTGGCCAGCTGTTGCGCCTTCTCGGCCGCGTCGGCGAAGGCCGCTTCGCGCGCGGCAGCCATGGCCTCCTGCGGATGACCCGCGGTCAACGTCACGCCGTCGATCCGCACACCCTCGCCGCCCAGTGTGGCCACATCGGTCAGCAGCCGCTCGATCCGGTGCAGGCCCTCGAGCAACACCGACAATCGCTGACCGGCCTGGTATCCGAGCAGCAACTGGCGGCCGTTCTGATATTCGGTTTTCGGCCCCAGGGTGAGGTCGGAGGTGCGCACGGACCGCGAACTGACCCCGCCGTCGGCCAGGATCGACAGCACTCGGGTGGCCGTTCCCGCCGCCGCGGTAAAGGCCTCACCGGGAGCGGCCCTGACCACCTCGACACCCAAGGAGATCGACACTTGGTCGACCGGCGCGGCTGCCGTGCCCGAGCCGATGACGGTGATGCCCGCGGGACGGCGCTTTCTCTCAGTCATCAGGCCAGTCTGCCTGCCGTCAGGGAAGTTCGTCCGGCAGCCCGAAGAGCGCGAACAGCCTGGGGTTGACGTAATGGGTGAACCGGCTGATCCGGCCGTCGGAGATGTCGATGACCTGCAGCGAAAAAGGGCGATGCCCGTCGGGGTCGGCCCGGTACTGCGCGAAACCGGCGCGCCCGTTGACCCTGATCGGCACGAGCACTGATCCCTCGCAGGCGCTGCCGGGGCCCCGCAGCCAACGACCGATGTCATCCCGCCCGCGCAGCCACATCGGGTACGGCGGCATCGACTGGGTGGCGTCCTCGTGCAGCAGGGAGACGAGCGAGGCGATGTCGTAGCGCTGGAAGGCGTCCACATAGCGATCGAGCAGAATCTGCTCGGCCTCGCCAACCGGATCGGAGGGATCCTCGCCGAGGTCACGGGCGGCCATCGTCGCCCTGGCCCGCTGCAACGCGCTGTTGACCGCGGGAACGCTGGTGTCGAGCAAATCGGCGACCTCACTGGCCTCCCACCGCAACACCTCGCGCAGGATCAGTACCGCCCGCTGCCGAGCCGGGAGGTGCTGCAGGGCGGCCACGAACGCCAGCCGGACGGACTCCCTGGCAACCGCGACATCGGCCGGGTCCCCGCCACCGGGGATGACCCGCCCGTCGGGCATCGGATCGACCCAACTGCCCTCGGCCGCCGGTGCGCCGATCGAGTCGACGACCGGCGCCGAGGCGGGGCCCATGTCCATCGGCAGCGCCCGCCGCTTCCGGCCGTTCAGCATGTCGATACTGACGTTGGTGGCGATCCGGTAGAGCCAGGAGCGCAGGCTGGAGCGGCCCTCGAATCGACTCGAACCGCGCCACGCCCGCACCAGCGTTTCCTGGACCGCGTCCTCCGCCTCGAACGCGGACCCGAGCATCCGGTAGCAGTAGCCGGTGAGCTCGGTGCGGTAGTCCTCCAGGTCGGAAGGTCCTGGCGCGACGGTGATGTCGGTGGTCTCGGTGGCGAGATCGGTCATCCGGGCGTCATCCTCCGTCGGCGGTGGGCATTCCGGGATGTGGTCGTTCCACAAGTACCCCGCCAGCATAGGAGCCAACCCCGACAGCGGGCCTCGGCCGATACCGCGACCGCACTGCAGTGACATATCGCCGATTCAGCGGGCGGGAGTGTCGGCGGCCGGCGGTGGGGGAACAACCCTGGACTGAAGCGGTTGTCAACCCCTGGGCCCGCGCACGATCGCCGCCGGCCCGCTGCTTGTCCTGCTCATTCGCGACACCACAAGGAGTGCGATATGACCACTGCCACCGCGCTGTACACCGCTTCCGCCACCGCGACCGGCGAGGGTCGCAACGGGCACAGCCGTTCGTCCGACGGCATCGTCGACGTCGACCTCGCCACGCCGGTGGAGATGGGCGGCCCCGGCGGCGCGACCAACCCGGAGCAGCTGTTCGCCGCCGGGTACGCGGCCTGCTTCCTGAGTGCGCTGAAGCTGATCGCCCGGCGGGAGAAGTTGCCCATCGCCGATGCCGCAGTCACCGCCGACATCTCGCTGAACCCGAACGGTGCCGGCGGGTTCGCCTTGGCGGCGGCGTTGCACGTCGAGATGTCCGGAGTCGATCAGGCGGCGGCCGATGATCTGGTCGCCAAGGCCCATCGGGTGTGCCCGTACTCCAACGCCACCCGCGGGAACATCGAGGTCATGCTCGACACCATCGTCGCCTGATCATCCGGCAGCGCCGATCTTTCGCGTCCGGCTCGCCGTTCCGGCGCCCGTCGCGGCGGAACGATCGGCGGAGGCTCGTCGTTGATGCCGAACAGTCGCCAGGATCCACATGACGACCATGGCCAGCAACAGCGTCGTCACCGCCACCGTCCCGCCGCCGATCACCGCCACGATGCCCGCCACCGTCGCGAGCGCGCCCACCACTGAGACCAGCACGACGTACGCCAGCGGCGCCCGGGTGGTGCCGTTGACGCCGTAGAAGGTCTCGAACTGCGACCGTGCGGTGTAGCACCCGGCGATCCCCAGCAGGAGAATCGCCACGACCAGGCCGCGGCCGGAGATCCCGCTTACGGCCGCGCCGGCCGACCAGACCACGAAGAGCACCACGGCCAGCCCGACGAACACCGTTGCGAGGCCGTCCTTCCAGGTCAGACGCATTGATGCCACTTCCCTTGGCCGCGGGTCACAGCGTCAGGGGTCAGCTCGCCGATCACCCGCGGTCGACGGCGGCTGACCCACCTCCACCGTCCCGCTGCCGGGAGCCGCCCGTCAGGGCCAAAGGTCCCGATGCGGAAGCGCTTCCGGCTGATGCACAACCGGTGTTCGCACTGTCACACGACTGGGCAAACTGTGAGGTGATGATCAGCCGATAATCGGCGCGCCGCCCATTTGGCGTGGCACTCTGTCATGAGGGTCCGTCGCGATGTGGGCTGTTTGTCCGCCCATGGGCCGTTCGTGTCCCATCCACGAAGGGATCGAAGGTGTCCGCCCCCCCGAATGACATCCCAGCGCCATCGACCACCACCACCACCACCTGGAGGTCGCGGATCTATCACCAGGATCTCCGCGTTGACGTCCGGCCGGGCAAGCCCGATGGTGTTCCGTTGTTGCTGTTGGGCGGGATCGGGGTCAGTTTTGAGAGCTTCGACCTGCTGGTCGAGGCGCTGGGCCCGGACATGACGATCATCAGAGTCGATGTCCCGGGGGTCGGGGGTTCGCCGACCAGCCCGCTGCCGCTGGGTTTCCCGCAACTGGCCTGGATGCTCTCGCAACTACTGGATGACCTTGGCTACCACGAGGTCGACGTCCTCGGCTTCTCCTGGGGCGGGGCACTGGCGCAGCAGTTCGCCGCCCAGCACCGCAATAGTTGTCGTCGATTGGTCCTGATCAGCACCAGCACCGGGGTCTTGTCGCTCCCGGGCAACCCGAAGGTGCTGGCGAAGATGATGCGTGTGGAGAGCTTCTACGACGCCAAGGCCGCGGCGGCCCTGCTGTACGGAGGGGACGAAGCCGAGCACACCGAGGACGTCCGCCGGCTCTTCCGGAACACCAAGGTCACCGGCATCAGCTTGGCGTACCTATACCAAATGGCCGCCGTCGCCTGCTGGGCGAGCCTGCCGTTCCTGTGGTTGATCCGCCAGCCGTGCCTGGTTATCGCCGGTAACGACGACGCGATCGTGCCGTTGGTCAACGCCCGCCTGTTGGCCCGGCTGATCCCGCATGCCACCCTGCACGTCTTCGCCGGCGGCCATGTCGAACCGCTCGCGGCGCCAAAGGATTTCGCGCCCCGAATCGCGAAATTCCTCGCCTAGCAACGGTTCTGACCTGCGCGGGCCGGGTTCGCCTCGGCCGGCGAGGTCGGCGAACCGGGAGTAGTGCAGTTGGTGCGCGACAGCGACGGTGGTGGTCGGGCCGTTGCGGTGCTCGGCGATGATCAGGTCGGCCTCCCCGGCCCGCGGGTCGTCGGCCTCCCAGGCGTCCGGCCGACGTACCAACGCCGTTGCCGCGATGCGATGCGATGCGATGCGACGGCATCACCGCGATGAGCTGTGCCCAGTGAACGGGCACCGTGGTCTCCCGTGCCTGCCGCGGGCTTCGCCCCGCGATCCGCGGACGCCGCGGGGCTCAGCGTGGTGTGGTCTCCGCGGGGTGTGCGGCTGGTTCCCAGTCGGGGCGCAGCGGGATGCCGCTCGAACCGCGGGCGGTGGGGCGCACCGCGAGTACCTGGTCGATTTGCAGGGTGCCTTCCTCGAAGCCCAGCGCGGCGCCGGCCATGTACAGCCGCCAGACCCTGGCCCGGTTGGCGCCGACCTCCCGGACCGCGTCGTCCCAGCGATCCTCCAGGTTCCGCACCCACGCCCGCAGGGTCAGCGGGTAGTGCTCC
>JBBQGJ010000057.1:0-24608 GCA_038322925.1 Mycobacteriales bacterium | reverse complement strand
CTTTCGCCCCGGTCCGATTCCTGGGGGGTTTCGCCGGTGGCCCCTAACCCCCCCACACCCCCCCGCCCGTGCGGGTGGTTGGGGGGGGCCCCCTCGGGGGCCCCCCCCCCCACCGCCCGGTTCCCCGGTGACGTTGCGGTTGGTGGGTGCGGTGCTCGTGCTGCGGAAGCGGGTCGGCGCGGGCAGAGTGAGCATCGTCGGGTCGCGAAACGCTGGGCCGGCCGCGGGTCGTGCCCTGTGCCTACCGCACGCCCAGCAGGTCGATGACGAAGATCAACGTCTTGCCGGACAGCCGATGCCCGCCGCCGGCCGGGCCGTAGGCCAGTTCCGGCGGAATGGTCAGCTGCCGGCGCCCGCCAACCTTCATGCCTGGGATGCCGTCCTGCCAGCCCTTGATCAGGCCGCGCAGCGGGAACTCGATGGATTCCCCGCGGTTCCATGAGGAGTCGAATTCCTCGCCGGAGTCGAATTCGACGCCGAGGTAGTGCACCCGCACGGTCCCGCCGGGCACAGCCTCGGCTCCGTCGCCGACGGTGACGTCGACGATGTCGAGTTCGGTGGGCGGTTCCCCGTTCGGGAAGTCGACGACCGGCCTGGAAGAATTGGCCGGGGTGGAACTGGCTGAAGACGAATTGGCTGAAGTCATGCGGCCCATCCAACACGAGCCCTCCGGCATTGCTGCCCGCCCCCCGAATTGATCCTGCATCAGTCACCGTCCCGACGGACGCTGCAGGATCAGCGCACGCCGCTCATCAGCCGCTTGATGAACGGCGCCATCAGGAACAGCACGATCCCGACCGCGATGGCGATCGCACCCAGAATGCCGAAGTAGGCAACCTGGTTGTCGTCCGAGTAGTACTCGGCCAGCACGCCTGCCATCGCGGTGCCGAGTGCGATCGACAGGAACAACAGGGCGACCATCTGCGTCTGGAAGACGTCGGGCGCCAGTTTGGTGGCCAGCGACAGGCTCACCGGTGAGATCAGCAATTCGGCGATGGTGAATACGAAGAGCACCCCCACCAGCCCGAGCAGCGGTGCGCTGTTCGGCACGGTGCTGGCCATCGGCAGGAAGAGCAGGAACGCCACGCCCATCACGATCGTGCCCAGCGCGAACTTTATCGGCGTCGAGGGCTGCCGGGTGCCGAGCTTGGTCCACAGGGCTGCGAACACCCCGGACAGGATGATGATGAAGACCGGGTTGATGGACTGCACCCAGCTCACCGGCATCTCCCAACCGAAGATCTGCCGGTTGAGCTGCTTGTCCGAGTATTCGGTCACCACGGTGAACTGCTGCTGGTAGAGCGACCAGAACACCGCGCTGGCGATGAACATCGGGATGAACGAGAGCACCCGGCTGCGCTCCACCTTGGTGATCTTCTTGCTGCGCAGGATCACCACGAAATAGCCGATGGCCGCCAGGGTGGTGATGACGACAACGATCGTCGCGAGCCGGTCGGCGCTGAGCACCCCGGACAGCGCCAGCACCGCCACCAGGACCAGCGCCGCCACCGCGCCGATGATCATCGGCAGCCGTCGCTCGGCCGGCAGCGGATTGGGCACGTGATGTGCCGACTCCGGCAGGTTCTTCCGGCCGAAGCTGTAGATCGTCAGACCGATGGCCATCCCGACGGCGGCCAGCGCGAAGCCGGCGTGGAAGCCCCAGTTGGACTGCACCAGGCCGGTGAGCAGCGGTCCGAAAAAGGCGCCCAGGTTGATGCCCAGGTAGTAGATCGAGAAGCCCGCGTCCCGGCGAATGTCTTCCCGGCTGTACAACGTGCCGACCATGGACGTGGCGTTGGCCTTGACGCCACCGCTGCCCAGGGCGATAAGCACCAGTCCGACGCCGACGCCCAGCAGGCCGGGCAGCACGGACAGCGAGATGTGCCCGGCCATCACGAAGATCGCGGCGTAGAACAGCGTTCGCTCCGGCCCGATCAACCGGTCCGCCAGCCAGGCGCCCAGGATGGTGGACAGATACACCAGGCCGCCGTAGGCGCCCACGATGCTCGTCGCGGCCACCCGGTCCATGTCCAGCCCACCGTCGGCGACCGAGTAGTACAGGTAGATCAGCAGTATGCCCTGCATGCCGTAGAAGGAGAATCGCTCCCACATCTCGACCGAGAACAGGGTTGACAGTTGGCGCGGCTGCCCGAGGAAGGTCTTCTCGGTGGCCGGGCCCGGAGCCTGAGCCGAAGTGGTCATGCCCCGAGACCATGCCACCGGCGGTGGCCTGTCGCCAGCCACTCACGGTTGCGATCTCGCAACAGCGGGCGACGGACGGTGCTCCCGTTCGGGTTCGTGCGCAGATATCCGCAACGCTCCCGGGGCGACGCTGGGCGGGGAGTTCCGGCGCGTCGCGTCGCGGCCATCCACCTGCGCCGCAGCCGGCGGGGTCAGGGGCCTCCGGCTGGGGTCGGTGACGGACGGGATGATCAACCCCTGTGGCCTTCGGTGGTTGTGGCACAACCTGAAATGGCCGCGAGTCTTGATCTTCCGGGCGCGGGTGGCTCAAGGGTCGGGTTCGCGGCACCGTCCGTCAGGCGCTGACCCATGACCTGGTGGGCGGCGTCCTGTTGCGCCTGCGCGCAGCTGGTGGTGCGTGAGCCGCTTTGCGTGGAAACGCGCGCATGGGGGCTTCGGTCGGTGACGGGCAAGATGATCACGACCTGTGGCCTTCCGTGGTTGTGGCACAACCTGAAGAGGCCGCAAGTCTTGATCTTCCGGGCGGCCGGTGACCTCCGAGATCCCGGGCCGCCCGTAGGGTTCAGCCCGTGGGCCGGTTGATCGTGGTGGAAGGTCTGGACGGGTCGGGCAAGCGCACGCTGACCGAGGCGATGGCGGAGCGGTGGCGGGGCGGCGGCCGTACCGTGGCCACCCTGGCCTTCCCGCGGTACGGCGTCGACGTGCACGCCGACCTGGTGCGCGATGCGCTGTACGGCCGGATCGGTGACCTCTCGCAGTCCGTGCACGGCCCGGCGGTGCTGTTCGCGCTGGATCGCCGGGACGCGGCCGGGCAGATCCGGGGGTTGCTCGACGATCACGATGTGGTGCTGCTCGACAGGTACGTCACCTCGAACGCGGCCTATGGGTCGGCCAGGCTGGGCGGCCCCGACCGGCCGAACGACTTCGCGGATTGGGTGCGCGCACTGGAGATCGAGCGGTTCGGCGTGCCGGTGCCCGACCATCAGATCCTGCTCGCCACCCCGACGGCGCTGGCCGCCGAGCGCGCCAGGAACCGCGCCGCGGACACCAGCGACCGGGCACTCGACGCGTTCGAGGCCGACCCTGGCCTGCAGCAGCGGACCGCGGCGATGTACCGGCAGCTGGCCGAGGCGAGCTATCTGTCGCCGTGGACGGTGCTGGTTCCCGGCGTAGACGGGACGGTCACGGTCCCGGACGCTCTGGTGGATTGAGACCGCCGGGGTTGACCCCGGGGATGCCCCGAGGCACGGTCGGATCAACCCGAAGCCGGTCCGCGGCCGCGGCCATCCGCAGCGAGTCGGCCAGACCCTCGGACCTGATCCGCACATCGATGTACAGGACCGCGACGACCGCGCCGGTGAACGAACCGGTCACCGCCGCCATCAGCACGCCCACGCTCTGGGAGATGACCAGTGCGGTGACCGCGTCGACCGACCCGAAGATCGCCGAGGCGAGGATCGACGCCAGCACGTCGACGAAGAATCCGATGATCATGGCCAGCGCGACCGCACCGAGGATCCGGCCCCGACGACCGTGGGTGAGTTGCGCGGATCGGCGCATCGACGCCTGCACCCCGGACCGCTCCATCACCGCCACGGGTGCGGCCAGCGCCAGCACCAGGAACGCGATCACGCCCGGCACCAGGAACACCGCGAGACCGATCGACACCAGCACGCCGACCGTGGCAGCGACGCCGAGCAACACCGGCCAGCGTCCCGCGAGCCGCTCGGTCACCGCGCCCGATCCATCACGGCCCAAGGCCTCAGCTCCGGCGTACGCGCTGGCCATGCCGGCAACCACCGGTGCACCGATGGCGGACACCAGGGTGCCAAGGCCCGCCGCGACCAGGATCGACCCAGGGATGGATGTGCTCGTACCGGCCAGCAGGTCTTCGAGCCAGCTGTTCTCGGCGTAGGTCGACAGCGAACCGCTCGCGGCCAGCACGCCCAGCGTCACGGCCGTGGAGGCTGCCGACACCAGGACGGCCACCGCACCGAGCGGTAGCAGGTGACGGCGGACCACCAGCACGGCGGCAGCCAAGATGTCGCCGACGCCCAACGGGCGCAGCGGGATCGGGCCGGGATTCTCGCCCCGGCGCCCGGCGCCGTACTGCTCGGGGCGCGGATAGTGCGGCATGCTCACCGATTCATCGTCCCATGCGGCCCGCGGATCCTGACCCGATCCGGTCCGGCCTGGATCGATCGGGTGATCGACTGCTCTGCCCAAACCCGCCCGCCGGGCATCGGCGCGGGACGCCGGTCGGCCCGATGAACCACCGCCCACCTGCGCGGGATGACACCATGGTGGGCATGAGAGCGCGCGTGCTGGTGGTCGACGACGATCCCGCCCTGGCAGAGATGCTGACCATCGTGTTGCGCGGGGAAGGATTCGAGCCTGCGGTGGTCCGTGACGGATCGCGGGCGCTGGACGTGTTCCGCGAGGTCCATCCGGACCTGGTACTGCTCGATCTGATGCTGCCCGGGATGTCCGGCCTCGACGTGTGCAAGCAGATCCGGGCGGAGTCGGGCATCCCGATCATCATGCTGACCGCGAAGACGGACACGGTCGACGTCGTGCTCGGCCTGGAGTCCGGCGCGGACGACTACGTCATGAAGCCGTTCAAGCCGAAAGAACTCACCGCCCGGATCCGGGCCAGACTGCGGCGGGCGGACGTCGGCACCGCCGAGCGGCTCAGGGTCGCTGACGTGGAGATCGACGTGCCGGGGCATCAGGTGACGCGCGGCGGCGAACCGATCTCGCTGACCCCACTGGAGTTCGACCTGCTGGTCGCGCTGGCCCGCAAACCCCGGCAGGTGTTCACCCGGGAGGTGCTGCTCGAACAGGTCTGGGGCTACCGGCACGCCGCCGACACCCGGTTGGTGAACGTGCACGTGCAACGGCTGCGCTCGAAGATCGAACGGGATCCGGAGCATCCCGAGGTCGTCGTCACGGTGCGCGGGGTCGGGTACCGGGCCGGCGTGTCGTGACCCACCGGCCGCCGCTGGCGGCCGGTTCGCGCCGCACCCCGACGACCGGCCCCGAGCCCCCGACGTCCGACCCGGCGCCGCGAACCTGGCGCACCCGGTCGCGCGAGCTGTGGCTGCGGGCCAAGGCCAGGTGGTCGTTCCTGAGCCGATCGCTGTTGTTCCGGGTGGTCGTGCTGACGCTGACCCTGTCGACGCTGGTGATGCTGGTGCTGGGCCTGGTCCTGCAGCAGCAGATCACCACCGGGCTGCTGCAGTCCAAGATCGACGCCGCCACCGCGGAGATCGACAACGCCCGGGTGACGGTCGAGAACAGTTTGTCCGGCGCCGATTCCGACCCGACGTCGCTCCGCGAGCAGTTGCGGTTGGCGCTGACCGAGATCGGCAGGGCGGACGGTTCGTCGGGGGCGCAGGGCTCCGCGGCCGGCGTGTTCGACCCGGTGATCGTGCCCAGCCGGATCGGTTCGGACAGCGCGGACCTGTCGGTCGACCAGCCACTCGGTGACGTCCCGGCCGAGCTCCGCGCCCGGATCGGGCAGGGCCAGATGTCCTACCAGTACACGACCATCCACCGGGACGGGGAGAGCCTGCCCGCGCTGGTGGTGGGCAGCCCGGCCCGTACGGCCACCGATTCGTTCGAGGTCTACCTGATCTTCCCGCTGGCCGGCGAACAGGGCACCGTGCAGGTCGTGCAGCGCACCCTGCTGTTGGGTGGGGTGGCGTTGGTGCTGGCGTTGACGTTGATCTCCGCCCTGGTCGCGGCGCAGGTCGTGCGGCCGGTGCAGCGCGCGGCGGGCAGCGCGCGCAAGTTGGCGGCGGGCGATCTGGCTGAGCGGATGCCCGTCACCGGCCCGATCGAGCTGGCCACACTGGCCACCTCGTTCAATGCCATGGCGGAGGCCATCCGGGTGCAGATCCGCCAGCTGGAGGAGTTCGGGAAGCTGCAGCGCCGGTTCACCTCCGACGTGTCGCATGAGCTGCGTACCCCGTTGACCACGGTGCGGATGGCCGCCGACGTGCTGCACGCCGGTCGCGACGAGTTCCCCGCGCACCTGTCGCGGGCCACCGAGCTGCTGGTCGACGAGCTGGATCGGTTCGAGATCCTGCTCGGCGATCTGCTGGAGATCAGCCGGCACGACGCCGGGATGGCCGAGCTGAGCGCCGAACCCATCGACATCCGCTCGACCATCACCGCCTGCGTGGCCGCCGCAGGGCCGCTGGCCCAACAGTCCGGGGTGCCGATCATCACCACGCTGCCGGACGTCCCGGTGATCGCCGAGATCGATTCGAGACGGGTCGATCGGATCCTGCGGAATCTGATCAACAACGCCATCGACCACGCGGAGGGACACGCGGTGGAGATCGAACTCGCCGCCGACCCGGACGTGCTGGCGATCACCGTCACCGATCACGGAGTGGGTCTGCGGCCCGGTGAGGCCGGGCTGGTGTTCAACCGCTTCTGGCGGGCCGACCCGTCCCGGCAGCGGCAGACCGGGGGGACCGGACTCGGTCTGGCGATCTCGCTGGAGGACGCCCGCCTGCACGGCGGATGGCTGCAGGCGTCCGGTTCGCCGGGACGCGGGTCCCGGTTCCGGCTCACCCTGCCTCGCCGCCGCGGCGGGCTGATCGCCGGCTCCCCGTTGCCGCTGCGCACCGGTGCCGACGCCCTGGAAACAGGCCCGATGCCCAAACTCGACCATGCCGGTCACGTGGTCGTGCCCGAGGGGGCCGACTGGCTCGAGGACGTCGACAGTGGCCTTGACCCGACCACGGTGCCGTCCGCCGGGGCCGGGCAACGCGCGGCCGAAGCCGTGGTCGCCTCGGTCGATGCCGCCGATCCGGCCCTGGCCATCCCGGGGCAGTCCGCCAAGCCCTCATCCGGGCAGCCCCCCGCCGCACCGGCCGCCACCGCGACCCCCGCGACGTCGTCCGCCACCGACGGGTCGGTGCCCGCGATCGGCGGCGGGCCGAGGGAATCGGCCCGATGAGAACCCGGTTCCGGCGAGTTCGGGTGCGCGCGGCCGTGCCGACGGTCGCCTTTGCGCTGCTGGCGGTGATCGGCGTCGGACTCGCCGGGTGCACGGGCGTCCCCACCACCAGTCCGGCGTACGACGTCACCCAGGTCGCCGACCAGATCGACCCGGCGGCGCCGGAGGTCCCGCAATCCGGGCAGCAGCCCGACCAGATCGTCCGCGGGTTCATCGCCGCAACGGCAAGGACCGACCTTGACGTCGCGGCCGGGTCCAGTTTCGCGGCCGCCCGGCAGTACCTCACCCCGGACGCGCAGACCAGCTGGCAGCCGGTCGGCCAGCCGGTAGTGGTCCTCGCCGACGCCTACCGCACGGTGGTGGACACCGAGAATGCGAAGACCGTGACGGTCACCGGCACCGCCGTTGGCATCCTGGACGCCGAACGCGCCTTCCATTCCGAGGCCGCGGTCGCCTACTCACGGGTGCTCAACCTGGAGCAGGTGGACGGGCAGTGGCGGATCAGCGACCCGCCGCCGGAACTGATGCTCACCCAGTCTGACTTCGCCACCGCGTTCCGCCAGCGGGTGCTGTACTTCCTGGACGCGACGGGCGCGGTGGTCGTCCCCGACGTCCGGCACCTGGTCATCGGGCAGACCCCGGCCAACCGCGCGAACCGATTGATCTCGATGTTGATCAACGGTCCCAGCACCACCCTGCGGGGTGCGGTGCGAACCCAGTTCTCCGCGACATCCGCGTTGCGGTCGAACCCGACCGTCGATCCGGACGGTGTGCTGCGGATCGACCTGACCGGGGTGGACGTCTCGACCCCGGAAGCAAGGCGGGCCCTTGCCGCGCAGATCGTCTGGACGCTGTCGCCGACGTCACCGCGGATCGCCGTCACTGTCGACGGGCAGCCGCTGGATCCGGCCCAAGAGGTCTTCACCATCAACACGGTGTCCTCCTTCGACCCCGACCGGCTGGCCGGAACCGGTCAGGTGGCCTCCGATCCGTACTTCGTCGATGCCCGGGGGGCGATCGAGGGACTGTCCAGCCAGCAGCCGATGGCCGGCGTGCTGGGCACCGGAAACCCACCGGTGTCCGGCGCCGCCCTGTCCTCTGCCACCGGTGCACTGGCCGCAGTTGCGGCAGACCCGGCAGGCGGAGCGGTGCTGATGATGGCCCAGCCCGGGGCATCCGAGACGGCAGTGCCACTGCTGAAAGCGGGCACGTTGACCACTCCCAGCTTCACCCGCACCGGGGAGCAGGCATGGGTGGTGCAGAACGGGACGTCGCAGAAGCCCGAGATCTACCAGGTGTCGACCACCGGGGAGGCCAGCAGGGAACGGGTCGGCTCGGCGTCGCTGATCGGACTGGGTCCGGTGACGGCGCTGGCGTTGTCCCCGGACGGCGTCCGGGTCGCGGTGGTCGCCGGGGACAAGCTCTACCTGGGGGTGATCGCCCCGGCGCCCGCTGACGAAACCGCCACGGCCGTTGCGACGGCCGGCGACCCCAGCAGCGCTCCGACCAGCCCGCCGTCCAGCGCCGACTCCACGCAACCGGCAGCCGAACCCCAGTCGGGCCAGAGCTGGGCGTCAACCCCGGGCCCGAGCAGTGCGACAGACTGCACGAGGGGCGAGAGGAAGGAGCCGGGTGAATTCGTTGGAGCCGCTGCAGGTCATCGCCGCGCCGCGCCGGCTGCGGATCCTGGAACTGGTCTGGGACCGGGAACTCGCCGCCGGGCAGATCGCCGCCCAGTTCGACGTGACCTTCTCGGCGGTCAGTCAGCACCTGCGGGTACTCAAGAGCGCGGGGTTCCTGATCGAACGCCGCGCCGGGAACTCCCGGTTCTACCGCGCCGACCGGGCCGCTCTCGGGCCGCTCCGGGCGGTCGTCGAGGACCACTGGCGGGCCGGCCTGAACCAGCTGAAGGTGCTGGCCGAGGCCGAGCAGCGCACCATCGAGCACCTCGAGGTTCGGCCGTGAACGGTGGCGCCGCCGACAGGTCGCGCGACGTCGTCGAGGTGAGTGTGCACATCGCGGCCCACCCCGAAACGGTGTTCCCGTACTTCACCGACCCCGTCCGGTACACCCAGTGGATGGGCGGCGACGCGACCCTGGTCGCGGTCCCCGGCGGCGCCTACCGGATCCGGATGCGGGGCGGGGTGGAAGCGGCCGGGGTGTTCCTGGAGATCGACCCGCCGCGCCGGGTGGTGTTCACCTGGGGCTGGACCGGGGGGCACCCGGTGCCGCCGGGGACCACCCGGGTGATCGTCACCCTGGCCGAGGAGGACGGCGGAACCCGGGTGGTGTTGCGCCACCACGGCCTGCCCACCGACGAGCAACGCGGTCAGCACCGCACCGGATGGGAGCTCTACCTGGATCGGCTCCGCATCCGCGTCGGCGGCGGTGACCCCGGACCGGACCCCAACAGCTGAACGGTGGACACGTAAGGCGGACTCAGGTTGGGGGGGCACGACGCCAACGGCCTCTGCATTGTCGCTCGGATGGGGGCGCGCGGAGATTCCCGCCCGAGTGCGCTGATTAGCCGATATTCGTGGAGCGACGACGGCGCTCTGCCCGACCGGGCCGCGTTGCTGCTGCCAGGTCGGGTTCTGCGCCGGCGTGGGGAAGCGTTGCAGTGGCTCACCGGGTTTGCTGATCATGATTACATTTCCCGCGAGGCAGCAGGGCCGGTCACCACGGCCTTCTGGCGCACAGGTTGGGCCGTGTCTCTCTGCCCCGGGGGTTGCCGAGTCGACGGTGGGCGCGCCGTCGGCTGTCCGGCGACCACCCCTGATCGGGGCCGGCGGGCACGTCACACACCGGGCGCGTCCCTTGCGACCGAAATTGTGGCCGGTGCCTTGTCGTCTCCTTCTGCTGACCTCGCCCTTGTCCTCGCGGGTGAATCTGTGGCACACGGGTGCTCGTGTGCCGCTCGAAATGGCCTCCGCCCGGGCACTGTTCGACCGTCATGTCACGCGAGACGCGGGGGTGTTGGCCGTCGACCTGGAGGCCGTTTGACCGGTTGGTCGGTTCGCTGTGGACACGGGCTGCACGCGGTGGGTCAGTTCACATCACGGTCAACAGTGCGGTTCGCCTGTCCCTCAGGGCACCTGTCGCGGCGGCAGTCTCTCGGAAGAACTCGGATGGAGGTGCTGCAGTGCCGGTGGTCACCTTCGGGACGCAGGTATGCGCGGACCTCGATGCGGGCAGTGAGCGTGAATGGTTGCTCGCCGACGGTGTCGGCGGCTATGCCATGGGGACGGTGAGCGGATTACGCACCCGGCGTTACCACGGGCTGCTCACGATCGCCGAGACGCCGTCGCGGCGCTTCCTCGCGGTGGCTGCGCTGGACCCGGTCCTGGTGCTGAGGTCCGGTCGGCGAGTCCCGCTCGGGGTGCACGAGTGGGCTGATCGGACCGTCGCCCCGCAGGGCCAGCGCCTGCTGGAGCGGTTCGACCTGATCGACGGTGTGCCGCGGTGGCGGTGGCGGGTCGGGGACGTCGTCCTGGAGCGGGAGATCGCGACGACGCACGGCACGCCCGGTGTGGCGGTGTCTTTCCGCCTGCTCAGCGGCCCCGAGTGCGAGCTGGTGGTTCAGGCGTTGGTGACCTGGCGGGGCAGCCACGACCAACGCCACGGGTCGGGACCGCTCGAGGTGGCGCACGACACCACCGGCGCCGTGGTGGAGCGCCGGTACCGCCTGGACGGGCCCGGGTGGGAAGCGGATGGCCGGTGGTACCGGGACGTCTTCATGCGCGAGGAGGCCGCGAGAGGGCTGACCGCCACCGAGGATCTGTGGTCCGCCGGGCATTTCCGTGCCCGCCTCGCCGGGCCCGGGGAGCACCTGGACGTCCGCGCCTGGGCGGTCGACGCGCCGACACCGGTGTCGGCGCGGACCGTGATCGCCGACTCCCGCGACAGGGCCGGTGAGTTGATCCGCAGCGCGGGTGCGCGAACACCGGTCGAGCAGCATCTGGCACTGGCCGCGGATGCCTTCGTGATCGCCGGACCGGACGTGGTCGCGGGCTACCCGTGGTTCGGTTCGTGGTCCCGGGACACGATGACCGCGTTCGAGGGGCTGTTCCTGGAGACCGGCCGGGCCGAGGAGGGTCGGGAGCTTCTGCTGAACTACGGACAGCGGATCTCCCAGGGCATGCTGTCCAATACCGCGGACACCGGCTCCGTGGAGTTCAACACCGTCGACGCCACCCTCTGGTTCGTCCACGCGGTTGACCGCTACCTGCAGCGCAGCGGTGACTCGGACCTGCCGGCCGTCGCTGCCGGTTGGTTCCAGGAGATCCTTGACTGGCACGTTCGGGGGACCCGGTACGGGATCGTCGTCGACGCCGACGGCCTGCTCACCCAGGGGCGGGAACACCTTGCCCTGACCTGGATGGACGCACGCATCGGCGATGCCGCGGTCACCCCTCGGGTCGGCAAACCGGTCGAGGTGAACGCGCTGTGGGTGAACGCGGTGGCGGCGGCGAACCAGCTCTTCGGCCGGGCCGGCCGCCCTCGACCGGAGTTCGAGCGGCTGGAGCTCGCGGCGCGACGGTCGTTCGCCCGCAGGTTCCCGGTAGCGCCGGCCGGTGGCCTGCCGGACGTCGTCGACGGCCCTGGCGGGGACGACCTGTCGGTGCGGCCCAACCAGGTGCTGGCGATGGCGTTGCCGCACGGACCGGGCGCGGGGCTCGCGGCGGTGTCCTCGATGCGGGACCTGGTCACCCCGCTCGGGCTCCGATCGCTGCACCCCGGTGACCCGGCGTACCGGGGACGGCACGCCGGCGATCCGGCCGGGCGTGACCTGGCGTATCACCAGGGGACGGTGTGGCCTTGGCTGATGGGGCCGTACGTCGATGCCTTGCTGCGTGCCGGCCGCGTGCCGGAGGACTTCCTCGACGCTCTGGCGGCCCACCTCGGGGACTGGGGCCTGGGCTCGGTCTCGGAGACCGCGAGCGGCGATCCGCCGCACGAGGCCACGGGCGCACCGTTTCAGGCATGGTCGGTCGCCGAGGTCTTCCGCGCGTGGCGCCGCCTGCACGAGCACCCGAAGGAGACAGGAAACGGATGACGGACACGACTGGCGGCGGGCCGGAGACCGAACGGTTGCGCTCGGTCCCATCAGCGGGCACCGCGTCGCGTCGGTCGGCCGACCCGACCTGGGCCACCTGGGGGCCCTATGTGGCCGAGCGGGCCTGGGGCACCGTCCGCGAGGACTACTCGCCGGACGGCACCGCCTGGGAGGCCTTTCCACATGATCTCGCGCGATCCCGCACGTACCGGTGGAACGAGGACGGCATGGCCGCGGTCTGCGACGACCGGCAGTTGCTGTGCCTGGGACTGGCGGTCTGGAACGGGCGCGACCCGATCATGAAGGACCGCATGTTCGGGCTCACCGGCAACGAAGGCAACCACGGGGAGGACGCCAAGGAGTACTGGTGGTACCTGGATTCGACGCCCACGCATTCGTGGATGCGGTGGCGCTACCACTACCCGCAGACCGAATTCCCCTACGACGGCCTCGGGCAGGGGAACCGTTCGAGAGACCGTCAGGCACCGGAGTTCGAGCTGCTGGACACCGGCGCCTTCGACGAGGGCAGGTACTGGCGCATCGAGGTCTCCTACGCGAAGAACGCCCCGGACGACATCCTCATGCTGATCTCGGTGCAGAACATGGGTTCGGAGCCGGCGGTGATCTCGGTGCTGCCGACGCTGTGGTTCCGCAACACCTGGGCGTGGGGCCGGACGGACGCTCCGGGGCCGACCATCGAGCTGCGCGAACCGGGTCTGGTCCGCGCCGACCACGAGGACCTGGGCGAGATGGTCCTGGCGTTCGACGCCTCGGGGACCGCGCTGTTCTGCGACAACGAGACGAACACCGAGCGGCTGTACGGGGTGCCGGGCAGGTCGCGGTTCCCCAAGGACGGGATCAACGACTTTCTGCTGACCGGGAGCCCGACGGTGAACCCCGATCGGGTCGGCACCAGATGCGCGATCCGGCACGACCTGCAGGCAGGTCCGGGACAACGCAGAGAGGTTCGGGTGCGGTTGACCGCCCGTCGGCCCGGGGGGTTGGGCGAGGACTTCACGGCCGTCATGTCCGCGCGGGAGGCAGAGGCCAGCACCTTCTACGCGGGACTGATCGGCCCCGGGTACACACCCGCCGAAGCGCTCGTTGTCCGGCAGGTCTGCGCGGGACTGCTGTGGGGCAAACAGTTCTACCACTACGACGTCGACGAGTGGCTGGACGGCGACCCCGCCGGGCCGCCCCCGCCCGCTTCCCGGCGGTCCGGCCGAAACTCGTCCTGGCGGCACCTGTCGGCCCACGAGATCTTCTCGATGCCCGACACCTGGGAGTACCCGTGGTTCGCGGCCTGGGACCTCGCGTTCCACGCCGTCCCCCTCGCGCACGTCGACCCGGCGTTCGCCAAGTCGCAGATCCTGGTGCTCCTGCAGGACCGGTACATGCACCCGAACGGGCAGCTGCCCGCGTACGAATGGGCCTTCGGGGACGTGAATCCGCCGGTGCACGCCTGGGCGGCCCTGCGGGTGTTCCATTGCGCCGGTGACCGGGACTACGGGTTCCTCGAGCACGCCTTCCATCGGCTGCTGATCAACTTCACCTGGTGGGTGAACCGGAAGGACTCCCGCGGCGACAACGTCTTCGAGGGCGGATTCCTCGGCCTGGACAACATCGGCCCGATCGACCGCTCCGCCCCGCTGCCCGTCGACGGCCGGCTCGAGCAGAGTGACGGCACCGCCTGGATGGCCATGTACTGCCTGGACATGCTCGAGATCGCGCTGGTCCTGGCCGAGCACGACAGCAGCTACGAGTCGATGGCCACGAAGTTCCTCCAGCACTTCGCGTACATCGCGACCGCGGCGAAGCAGCAGGCACTGTGGGACGAGTCGGACGGCTTCTTCTACGACGTGCTCTCCACCCCGGACGGGCATCGGATGCCGGTGCGGGTGCGTTCCCTGGTCGGGCTGCTGCCGATGATCGCCACCACGACGCTGGGCGCCGGCACCTTACGGCGGCTACCCGAGTTCGCCGCCGACCTGGACTGGTTCGTGGCGCACCGCCCCGAGTGCGCAGGGGTGTTGAGCTTCACGCACGTGCGGGACGGGGCGACCGGTCGGCTGCTGTCGATGGTTCCTCCCGACAGCCTGCGGAGGCTTCTCGGGCCGCTGTTCGACGAGGGTGAATTCCTGTCCGAGTTCGGGATCCGGTCACTGTCCAAGGCCCACCAACACCACCCGTACACGCTCGAACTACCAGGATTCCGGGCCGAGGTGGGATACGAGCCGGGCGAATCCGAAACCGGCGCGTTCGGCGGGAACTCGAACTGGCGCGGACCGGTCTGGTTTCCGGCGAACGTCATGCTCATCCAGGGTTTGCGGCGATTCGCCCGGCTGTTCGGCGACGGGTTCCAGCTGGAGTTCCCCACCGGCTCGGGCCGGCGGATGACCCTGGCCGATGTTGCGGGGGAACTCACCCGGCGCCTCGCCGCGGTCTTCCTGCCCGACGAAGCCGGTCGACGCCCCGCGCTCGGCGACGCCCCGATGTTCCGCGACGACCCGGCCTGGCGCCACGACGTGTTGTTCCACGAGTTCTTCCACGCGGACACCGGCAAGGGCCTCGGCGCCTCCCACCAGACCGGGTGGACGGCACTCATCGCCGAACTCATGCTGCATCGTGACGCCTCCATCGATAACCCCTGACCGCGGGGCACCCGCTGGCCCCCCTGCACCGCGTCGGTGATCCCGGCCGAACACACGCTCACGGATGTGGAATCCGGATCCGGGGCCGACGGGTTGCATGGCCATGCTCACTGTCCGTCGTGCCTTCGGGCCTGTGGTGATGTTGATTGTCGTTGCGTTGCTGTCGGCCGCGTGCGCGGCCGCCACCGACGACCCGGTGCTGGTCACCCGGACCGTGACCGCCGGGGCCAGCCCGGCCGCCGGCGGGGCCGGGAACGAGGCCGCGGCCCCTTCCGGCGGCACCTCCACGTCGGTCGCGCCCTCGCCGCCGGCACCGGAGGTCCGGTTCGCCGCGTCACCTCGTTTCGGGTCCACCGATCTGGCGCCGGTCGCCCCCGTGACGGTGACCGCGTTCAACGCCACCATCGACACGGTCGTCGCCGTGTCCGAAAGCGATGGCACCGAACTGGCGGGCACCGTGTCGGCCGATGGCGGCACCTGGACCCTGACGGACCGGATGGCCTACGCGACCACGTACCGGGTCACCGGGACCGCCACCGCCAGGGACGGGTCCGCCGTGCCGATCGACGGGCAGTTGAGCACCGTCGACCCGGGGCAGACGGTGCGGGCGACGTTCCAGCTCGCCGAGGGCGGCACCTACGGGGTCGCCGCCCCGATCATCATCACCTTCGCCGGACAGGTCACCGACAAGGCCGCCGCCCAGGCCAGGTTCACCGTGACCACCGACAAGGGGACCATCGAGGGCGCCTGGGGGTGGCTGCCGGATGAGGACATCCTGGGTAACGGCGTCAAGCAGTCCCGCGCCCACTACCGCACCAAGGACTACTGGCCCGCGTACACGACGGTGACCGTCACCGCCGACCTGTATGGGGTGGACCTGGGCGGGGCGTGGGGGCGTGCGGACATCACCGACACGTTCAGCATCGGCCGCGCCCAGGTGGTCAAGGCCGACGTGAACTCCTACCGGCTGGTCGTGCTCGTCGACGGCGCGGTCAGTAAGGACTACCCCGTCTCCTACGGGCGGGACACCGGGGACCCGGAACTGGAAACCCGCAGCGGCACCCACATCGTGCAGGAGAAACACGACGCGTTCACCATGTGCAACCCCAAGTACGGGTACTGCGGGTTCGTCGCCAACTGGGCCGTGCGGATCAGCAACAACGGCGAGTTCATCCACGAGAACGCCGCCGTCATCGACTCCCTGGGCAAGGCCAACGTCTCCCACGGCTGCGTCAACATGAGCCCCACCGACGCGAAGGACTTCTACGACACCGCCCTGTACGGCGACCCGGTCGAGGTCACCGGCACCAGCCCACAACTCGGACCGTCCGACGGCGACGTCTACGACTGGACCTACGACTATCCCACCTGGCGGTCCCTGTCCGCCATCTGAGCCTCCGAGCGTCGCCCGGTGATCATCCCATCGCTCGGCCGCCACGCTCCGAAGGGGGATCCGTCATTGCCGGGGCGCAGTACCGGCGAAACGCGCCAGCCGGGTCACCGCAAGCGCCGGCGGCTCGGTCCGCCTGCGTTGCCGGAGCGCCGCACGGATCAGCCGCTGGAACTCGAGTTCACCGCTGCACCGCCAGCACTCCCGCAGGTGGGCCCGGACCCGGGCCGTCAGGGCCGGATCGAGTTCCCCGTCCAGATAGGGTCCCAGGCGGGGGCTCAGCAGCAGGTGGCGCAGCGGGTGCACGCCAAGGGAAACCCGCCGGCGCCCCGCCCGATTCCGCAGTCAACACAACGACGACCGATGGAATCACCGTGGGGGGCTGGAGGGTTGCCATGGCCGTGAGCGGTGCACCGAGCGGAAAGCAGTACAGCGCTTTCGACGAGCACGTCGTGCCGCAGATCGAGGTGCTGTACCGGGTGGCGCTGGCGATGACCGGGCAGCCGGCGGACGCCGAGGACCTGGTGCAGGACACCCTGGTGCGGGCGTTCCGGGCGATCGACGGATTCGACGGCGCCCACCCGCGGGCGTGGCTGCTGACCATCCTGCGGAACACCCACATCAACAGGGGCCGTCGGCGCCGGCCAATGCTGTTCGCCGACGGCGAGCAGGCAGAGCGGGCCCTGGAACTGGCAGGGCCCGCGGCGCCCGCGGCCGAGGACGTCGTCGTCGGCGAACTGTTCGAAGCGGTGGTGGCCGACGCGTTGGCGGCGCTGCCGGACAAGCATCGGGCGGTCGTAACGCTGGTGGACATCGAGGGTCTGAGCTATCAGCAGGCCGCCGACGCGTTGGGGGTTCCTCGGGGGACCGTGATGAGCCGGTTGCATCGTGCCAGGGCCCGCATTCGGGGCCGGCTCGTCGCAGCCGGTTCCCTGCCGCAAGGGACGGCGATGTGAAGATGCTGCTGGGCCGGTTGACCCGGTCGGAGTGCTCTCGGGTGGCCAGGGTGCTGCAGAGCTACCTGGACGGGGAGGTGGATCCGCCGACCGCGGCGATGGTGTCGGCCCACCTGGAGTTCTGCCGCCGCTGCGGCCTCGAGGCCAGCACCTACCGAGCCATCAAGACCGCCATCGCGACCACCGGGCCGACGGATGTCGACGATGCCGCGGTGCGACGGTTGCGGGCGTTCGCCGAGCATCTCGACGACCGCGAGAAGCAGTGACCGCGGCCACCGCCGGGCACGACCCCGGCCGGGTGCACGCTCCGAGTGGGACACCACACACCCGCAGCGGTTGCAGGTGGTGATCACGCTGCGCGACGTCGAGGGTTACGGCGGAAGTGAGGTGCATTGTTCTGGCACGGTCGGGGGCCAAACCAGCGGGTGCTGCTGCACCGCGGGCGGTGTGTTGGCCGGGAGGTGTGCACGCAGAGTGGGTTTCGCCTGAAGGGAAGGCCGGATGACTGATCGACCGTTGGTTGTGGTGTTCGACGTCAACGAGACCCTGTCGGACCTGCGGCCGTTGGGTCGAAGGTTCGCGGATGTCGGGGCGCCGCCGCAGCTGCTGCGGGTGTGGTTCGCCGGGGTGCTGCGGGACGGGTTCGCGTTGACCGCCGCCGGGGCGAGCGAACCGTTCGCGGTGCTGGCCGCGGAGGGTCTGCGCGGTGTGCTGCACGGGCTGTCCCTGGACCGCGACGTGGACGCGGCAATCGACCATGTGATGGCCGGGTTCGCTGGGCTGGGGGTTCACCCGGACGTGCCGGACGGTCTCCGCGCGCTCCGCGCGGCGGGGTGCCGGCTGGTGACCCTCTCCAACGGTGCCACCGAGGTCGCCGAGCGGTTGCTCACCGGCGCCGGGGTGCGGGCCGAGTTCGAACGGTTGTTGTCCGTGGAGGATGCCGGGGTGTGGAAACCGGCCCGCGCGGCATATGTCTATGCGGCCCGGGTCTGCGGGGTGGACGCCGCGGACATGATGCTCGTCGCCGTGCACCCCTGGGACATCGACGGCGCCCGCCGGGCCGGTCTGCAAGCAGCCTGGGTGGACCGCACGGGCATCCCGTACCCGGGTTATTTCACAGGTCCGACGGTGAGTGTGTCGGGCCTGGGTGACCTCGCCCGCCGGATCGGGGTCTGATCGGCCGTCGGGCCTGTTCGGATCGGGGGCCCGGCTTCGGCGCCGGTCAGGCCAGCGCCCGAAGGGCGTCTTCGATGCCGCGGTGGAACGTGGGGTAGGCGTAGATCATCGACCGCAGGGTGGTCGTGGGAACCTCGGCGTGCACGGCTACGGCCAGGGCGCCGATGACCTCACCGGCGGCGGGTCCCATCACGGTCGCGCCGACGAGCACGCCGCGGGCGGGGTCCTCGATGAGTTTGATCAACCCTTCGTTGCCGGTCTTGTGGATCCACCCGCGGGCGGTGCCGGGCATCGGGGTGGTGCCGACGCGGATGTCGATCCCGGCCTGCCGGGCGGCGTGTTCGGTGAATCCGACGGAGGCGATCTCGGGGTCGGTGAAGGTCACCCGGGGCAGCGCCCGGTAGTCCGCGGCAGGACCGTCCTGGCCGAGGATGTCGCGGATGACGATGCCGGCCTGGTACATCGCGACGTGGGTGAACGCGCCGTGACCGGTGACGTCGCCGACCCCCCAAACACTGTCGGTGACGCGGCAGCGGTCGTCGATGGGCAATGCCCGGGCGGTGACGTCGACGCCGACGGTGTCCGCGCCGGTGGCGGCCAGGTCGACCCGGCGGCCGGTGGCCACCAGCAGCCGCTCGGCCCGGGCCACGGTCGCGCCGCCGAGGGTGACGACCACCCCGTCGCTGTCGGGGTCGACGCGGCGGGCACCGACGCCGACGTGCACGGTGATGCCTTCTGCCTCCAGCACGCCGCGCAGGGCCAGGCCCACCTCGGGTTCCTCGGCGGGCAGCAGCTGCGGCGCGGCCTCGACCACGGTCACGGTGACCCCGAACCGGGAGAAGACCTGCGCCAGCTCGCAACCGATGGACCCGCCGCCGAGCACCACCAGGGACGAGGGCAGCGCGGTGACCTCGATCGCCTCCCGGTTGGTCCAGTACGGGACCTGGTCCAGCCCTTCGATGGGCGGCACCGACGGGCGGGATCCGGTGGCCACCACGATCCCGTGGCGGGCCGTGAACGACTGCCCGTCGACCTGCACCCGGCCGGGCCCGGCCAACCGGCCGGTGCCGCGCCGGAAGGTGCCGCCCTTGCCCTGGAAGCGGTCCACCGCGACGCGGTCGTCCCAGTTGTCGGTGGCCTCGGCCCGGATCCGGGCCGCGACCGTCCGCCAGTCCGGTCGCACCAGGACCTCCCCGCCGAGCACCGGGACCCGGCGGGCCTCGGCGAGGGCGTCACCGGCACGGATCATCATCTTCGATGGGACACACCCCCAGTACGGGCATTCCCCGCCGACCAGTCCGTTCTCCACCCCGAGCACGGACAGGCCGGCCTCGCTCAGGGTGCCGGCCACGTGCTCCCCGCCCGGTCCCATGCCGATCACGATGACGTCGTAGGGCTGCATGCTGCTCTCCTCGGTGCGGCCTCGCGGCCACGCCGCGGCGGGCCGTGTGCCGCGGCCCGCGAACAGGGAACCCCGTGCGGGTCGCGGTGCTTCCACCGGCCCGGAACGGAAGCCGTGACGCCGTCACCGGGGTTGACGCATGCAGACGCATCTACCGCGTCGTGGTGGGCCGGTTCTGGCCCACCACCAGCAACAGGAGGAGGTCGGGATGCGAGCAGTGTGGAACGGAGCGGTCATCGCGCACAGCGAGGACACCATCGTCGTTGAAGGCAACCATTACTTCCCGCCGGATTCGGTGCGGTGGGAACTGTTGGCGCCCAGCGCGTCCCACACACGCTGCCCGTGGAAGGGGCGGGCCAGTTACTGGTCGGCGACCGTTGACGGGAAGACCGGGCAGGATGTGGCCTGGGCCTACCCGGAGCCGAAACCCGCGGCCAGCGAGATCGCCGGGTATGTCGCGTTCTGGAGGGGTGTGCGCGTCGAAACTGGCTGAGCCGGCTCAGCCCAGATGGGTGGACGCGGGAATTCGGGGACCGGCTCGGCGGGTTGCCACAGCACCGTTTCGTCGACCGCCTGGAGACTCCTGGTGCCCCGTTTCCCCGTACTGACTACCGATTCCGCGCCTGAGAAATCCCGGGAGACGCTCACCTCGCTGGCCCGCCGACGGGGCGGGAACGCGCTGAACATCCATGCCGGCATGGCCAACTCCCCGGCAGTGCTGAACATGTACGCGGGCATGTCCGCGGCGATCGCCGCCAACGGCACCTTCGATGCGCGGACCCGGGAAGCCATCGCGTTGGCGGTCGGCGCCGAGAACGGGTGCGGCTACTGCCAGTCCATCCACACCATGACGGGCAAGGCGGCCGGGATGACCGACGAGCAGGCGGTGGCCATCCGCCACGGCAGCCCGGAGGTGGATCCCCGGCTCGCCGCATTGCTGGCCGTCGCCCGCGCCATCGCCGCGAACCTCGGCGAGGTCGACGACGCCACCTACCAGGCCGCTGTGGCCGCCGGGTGGACCCGTGCGCAACTCGCCGAGCTCTACGCGCACGTGGCGGCCAACCAGTTCACCAACTACTTCAACCACTACAACGGCACCGAACTGGACATCCCGGCCGCACCCGGGGTGCTCGTCGGGTGACCACCGTTGGAGACCCGGCCCCGGGCCGGAAGCACGGAGGCCTGGGGCCGGGTCGCCCCGGGATGAGCAGCCATGACCTGCCCGTGCCGTCCGCGCAGTACATCGGATCCGAGCAGGTGATGCGGGTGCTGGCCGATCACGGCCGGCAACGGTTGGACCGGTTGACCACCCCCCGGATCTTCGCCCTGGCCGTGCTGGCCGGCGGATTCATCACCACCGGTGCCCTGATGTCGGTGCTGCTCGCGGTGGGCACCCGCACCGAGGGCCTGGTTCGGCTGCTGGAGGGTTTCGGGTTCAGCGCCGGGTTCTTCTTCGTCATCCTGTCCGGCGCGGTGCTGTTCACCGAGGCGAACGTGGTCCTGCCCTCAGTGCTGCTCGACAAGCCGCGACAGTCGGGCCGGGTGCTGCGGGCCGCGCAGGTGCTGCGGTTCTGGGCACTGGCCTGGGTCGGCAACCTCACCGGGGCGTTGCTGGTCGGTCAGGCGATCGGTGTGGCGGTCCGGCTCTCACCGGCCGCGCACGACCTGCTTGGGGAGATCGTGGCCCGCAAGACCTTGGCCGCCGAGGTGGGCGGCGCCGGGGCGTGGTGGGCGGTGGTGGTCTCCGGGTTCCTGGCGAACTGGCTGGTCGGGATGGCCGCGTTCTTCGCCACCATGGGCCGCACGATCATCGGCAAATACATCCCCGTGGTGCTCGCGGTCACCGCCTTCGTCGCCGCCGGGTTCCAGCACAGCCCGGCGAACATGGGGTACTTCTCCCTGGCCGCTGCCTTCGGTCAGCCCCCGGACTGGGGCACCGTGCTCGCCTGGAACCTGCTGCCCGCCGGGATTGGCAACATCCTCGGCGGCGGTCTCGCGGTCGCGGCCCTACTCGGCTGGGCCTACGCCCGCTACCAGGCAGCACACGAGGCCACGCCGCTGCCGTGACTTGACCCACCCGGCCAAGTTGCGGTGCGCCGCGACACTCCGAGCGTGACGGGTGCACCCAGCCCGCAGGCGCCGCCGACCACCGCCTGCGCCATCCCCGAGGTAGCCACCAGCAGGATCGTCGCAAACCGGATCGCCACCCCCGGGGTACTTCCGTCGGCGTCGCCGGAACGCACCCTGAGCATGGCTTCGGGCGACACGCCGCACGACGACTGGCGAACGGTCCGGAAAAGGCAGTCGCTAGCCGACGGGTACAGACCCCGGCCCGGAAGGCAGTCGCAAACCCGATCACGGGATGGAGCACACGCACGGAAAGGGTGCGGGGTTATCAGAGCGATCGAGTTGAACGGGCCGGGTCGGCTCGCTCGCGGTGCGATCCCGCCGTGAGGGCTGGTCAGTACCAGTGCTGTCGTTGGCCAACTGGGTGTCCGGTGGCGCCGAGCACTCCGAGCACCGGGCCCACCGCGATGAGAATGCAGCCCCACGATCGAGGGGATTTGCCAACCGAGCAGAAGTCCACCGACGAACAGCACCGTTCCCAGGGTGATCATCTGGGTTCCTCAAAGTCTCCATGGAGGTAGGGCCCGGTGGTGGCGAGCCCTGTGGCGATGCCGCGGGGCGTCCGGCCTTGCCCACACCCAGTACAGGCTCGCGGCGATGATCAGTGATACGGCGAGGCTGACTAGTGGGGCGCCGCGGGTGAGGTTCACGACCAGCAGTTGGAACGCGGCGAAGAGTTGTTGCGGTGCGGCGACCCGGGCGAGTTCGGCGATATGGGTGGAGTTCTCGGGCGGCACCCCGATCTGCAGGTGGGTCGCGGCCACCGCCAGGCAGATGGTCGGGCTGCCGACGATGCCCAGGGTCAGCCATAGGGTGACCTGCCCGAACCGGCGTCGCCCATAGTTGTCGAGTTGTCCGAGTTGCGCTGGACGGCGCCTCCACCCCGGTGGCCAAGGCCATCGCGACGGGGAATGCCAGCGAAACCGCCCAGACCGGGTGATCGGCGCTGGTGGTGATGGTGCCGGTGGGCTGCGGGGTGGCGCTGACCGCGCAGCCCAGCACCGCCATTGTGACGAGGATGAACGACACGGTCAGCAGGCGAACAAACGCGCGTCCAAGGTGCCCGAACCAGGTGATTCCAGCGACCACGAGGATCAGGCCGAGGCCAGTGGGACCCGCCACGGGGCCAATCCGGGTAGGTAGGCAATGACCGCGGACGCCCCGGCGGCCACGCTGATCGAGATGGTCAGCACGAAGTCCACGATCAGTGCGCCGATCGGCACGAATGCTCCAGAGCCGTCGAGCTCCCGCAGCGACAGCACACCTCCAGATCATCACGGCAGGCCCTGAGTCGTACCGATCCCGGCGGGTCACCACCCCGGGGCTGCGGGGGTCGTGATGAAGCTCACGGGGGGCTGGTCAGCGGCCAGGATGGTCCCGGCGTGCCGGGGGATGCCGAGTCTGACGGACGCGCCCAGCTGGACCGGGGCGCTGACCGGGGCGTGCACGGTCACCTGTGGGCCGCTGGTCAGCTGGACGTCAAAGGCCAGGTAGGTGCCGGCGAATCGGGCCCCGACCGTGACTCCATTTACCGTGTCAACCCAGTCCATCGTGTCGCCGGAAAGGGTGATGGTTTCGGGGCGGATGACCAGCACGGCTGGGCCGTCGGGCAGCGTGGTGGCCCGGCGGAGGCCGGTGGTGTCGGCGGTGAACAGGCCGGCGTGGATGGTGCCGGGGAGTTCGTTGGTGACGCCGAAGAACCGCGCCGCGGCCAGCGACGGCGGTGCGGTGTAGAACATCTCGGGGTCGCCCTGGCCTTCCAAACGTCCGGCGAGCATGAGGGCGATGGTGTCGGCGACCTCGACGGCCTCGGCCTGGTCGTGGGTCACGAACACCGTCGTCACCTGTGATTCGGTGTGCAGAGCCTTGACGAGGCAGCGCATCTCGGCTCGCAGGGTGGCGTCGAGTTGGGAGAACGGTTCGTCCAGCAGCAGGACCTGCGGTGCCAGTACCAGGGCGCGGGCCAAGGAGACCCGTTGCTCCTGGCCGCCGGACAGTTCCCCGACCCGCCGCCGCGCCAAAGCGGTCAGTTGCACCCGGTCCAGGATCGCCGCGACCCGGTCCCGGGTCTGCGCGCGGTCCAGCCGTCGCATCCGCAGCCCGAATGCGACGTTCTGCTCCACGTTCAGGTGCGGGAACAGCAGGGGCTTCTGAAACACCAGCCCGGCCGGGCGACGCTCCGCGGGAACACCCAGCTGCGAGCGGCCGTCGAAACGGACGTCCCCGGAGTCGGGGTCCAGCAGGCCGCCGATCATCGCCAGGGTGGTGCTTTTCCCGCAGCCGGACGGGCCGAGCAGCGCGGTGAACGACCCGGCCGTGATGTCGGTGGTCAGGTCCCGCACAGCGGGGGTGTCGCCGAACATCTTGCGCACCCCGGTCAGGCTGATCGCCGTGCCGGTCACAGCCGGCCGAACCCGATCGCGTTGCCGGAGCGACCGGACAGCAACCTGGTGGCGGCCACGACCAGCAGCAGCGGCGGCGCGATCACCAGGACCGCGAGGGCGGCCGCCGCGGTGGTGTCCGACGAGCCGATCGCGGCGAACAGCAGCAGCGGCAACGTCTTCACCTGTCCGCCGCCGATCAGCAGGGTGAGCACGTACTCGCTCCAGGAGATCAGGAACGTCAGCAGCGCGGCGACCGCGATCGCCGGGCGGAGCAGCGGCACGGTGACGAACA
>JBBQGJ010000056.1:0-24762 GCA_038322925.1 Mycobacteriales bacterium | reverse complement strand
ATCGGTGAGGACTACCCCTACCTGCTCGGGCACGAAGCGGCCGGCATCGTCGAGGCCGTCGGCGCCGGCGTCACCGACGTCCAGCCGGGCGACTACGTCATTCTGAACTGGCGCGCCGTCTGCGGGTCCTGCCGGGCCTGCCGACGCGGCCGTCCCTGGTACTGCTTCGCCACCCACAACGCGCAGCAGAAGATGACTCTCGCGGACGGCACTCCGCTGTCCCCCGCGCTCGGCATCGGCGCATTCGTCCAGAAGACCCTGGTCGCGGCCGGGCAATGCACGAAGGTCAACCCCGAGGTTCCCGCCACCGTCGCCGGTCTGCTGGGGTGCGGCGTGATGGCCGGCATCGGCGCGGCGATCAACACCGGCAACGTCACCCGCGGCGACTCGGTGGCCGTCATCGGCTGCGGCGGAGTTGGTGACGCGGCCATCGCCGGGGCGCGGCTGGTGGGTGCGCACACCATCATCGCGATCGACACCGACGGACGGAAACTCGCCTGGGCCAAGGAGTTCGGCGCCACCCACACCGTGCTGGCCGGCGCCGGTGACGTCGTCCAAGCGGTGCAGGCGCTCACCGACGGGTTCGGGGTCGACGTGGCGATCGACGCCGTCGGCCGCCCGGAGACCTGGAAACAGGCGTTCTACGCCCGCGACCTGGCAGGCACAGTGGTGCTGGTCGGCGTACCCACCCCCACCATGACCTTGGAGATGCCGTTGCTGGAGTTCTTCGGCCGCGGCGGTTCGCTCAAGTCCTCCTGGTACGGCGACTGCCTGCCGTCGCGGGACTTCCCGGTACTCACCGAGCTGTACCGGCAGGGCCGGCTGCCGCTGGACAAATTCGTCTCCGAAACGATCGGGTTGGGCGACATCGAGTCGGCGTTCGAGAAGATGCACGGCGGCGAGGTGCTCCGCTCGGTCGTCGTGCTCTGACCCGCGGGCCGGCCTGCCGCGCAAGTCAGCAGGACTGTTCCTGCAACGCCGACGCAGCGTCTAACTGGGAAGTCACCGGAAGTCCAGCATCTGCCTGGAACGCCCCAGCCGAGATAGCTCGTGCCACAAGAGCATCAGCTGTCTCCTGCGGAGTCCCCATGACGATTCTTGCGACATCGGCGGCATCCACCTCGCTGCTCAATCCGCCCGAACACAGCAGCAAATCGTTCACCGACCTCGGCGGTGAGAAGCACCCTGCGCCATCATCGGCGCGGGACATCCTTTCCGACCTGAGGGGATATCCGCTCCGCCCGCTCGACCGTGCCCCCCAAGGTACCCGCCGTATCGGAGCCGGCTCCGGGGCCAGTTCGATCGGCAGCCCTCGTCCGGGGGTCGGTCGTCGGGTCCGTTCGAAGTCCTCGTCGGGAGCGCCCGCAGACTCAGCCGGACTTGCGCCGGAAGGTGCGAGTCGCCTTGTGGTTGGCGGTCGCGCCGCCCACCCCGCCGTGCCCGTCGAGGTGCGCGCTCCTGGCCGCGCCCGCCGCCTTCTTCTTCGCCAATGCCGCGGCGAACACGGCCTTCGCGTCCGCTGGTTCCTCGGCTTCTCCGGTCGGCTCGCCGCCTTCGGTTGCGGGGGGAACAGAGTCCTTCGCGGACCGCTCGGGCGTGGACTGCTCAGGCACAGTGACCTCCTGGATGAGTCGTCGGATCGTGTCATCTTTGTCCGCCGGCGGCGGACCCTGCCACTTCATTCAGCAACCGCGACCGCACGCAGGCTGACCCCGCCTGCAGCACGGGAGCAGCGCAGGCCCACCACTCGCCGTGATCGACGACCGGCGTGCCCGCCCTCCGGACGTTACGCCAGGGGTGCCGTCGCAGCGCTCGTGGGCTGTCACGGCGGGCCGCCGGGCTCCCTCGCCCGCCCGGCAGGGCCGCGGCCGACCCATCCGACCCATCAGATGACCCGATCCGGGCGCGCCGTTACCCCAAAATCCGACCAATCACACCGATATCACCGGACAATCACAAGTTGATAACGTGACCTTCGTCATGGATAATGGAGAGAACCCTTTGCCGCTTTATCGCGGGCCATGGCGACCCAGGCCCCCTCCATCACCCGATTGCCGAGGAAGTTGGTGGCGTTGAGTCCTTTCGATCTTGAAAACTTCCGAGACCGATGCGCCCGAATGGACAGCCACCCAACCCAGCCGAGTGCATTTCGAAGACACCGCGATGACCGAGAGAAGGTTCCTATGGTCCGGGTCATAACGAGGTCACCTATGCGCCCGGTCGGCCATCCGATATCTTATGAACGAACAACGAATGAAGCGCGAGTACCGGTCGCCCGGGCTCCGACTCGGTCCCGAGTTTTCATTCCGTTGATCAATCCCTTGGCAATGGCGAATTTCAGCCGAGTCGAAGGCCGGTTCGAGTTCACCGATATCTCGGCGAATAGGCCCGGCCCAAGCAGTGCTACCCATTCTTTCTGCACTTCCGTTTCTGCACATTCCTGCCCTACGCAAGTCTATTTGTCCGCATACATGTTTGAAGGAGCCCTTTCTTGAGTTCGCCATCGCCCGTCTTGAGTTCGCCATCGCCCGCCACCCCGCCGAGACGATCCCGGCTGATCGGCTCGATTTCGATGATCGGTGCCCTGGTCGCAGGCCTGGTCGCCGCGGGGACACCCGCTGAGGCGGCTGTCGCCAAGCCCAGCGCTTCGAACACGGGCGTCCCGGCCGGCAAGGCATTGACGAAGTACACCGGACCCTGACCATCACCACTGCAGGGACGGTGATCGATGGCAAAGCGGTGTACGGGGACCTGAGGATCCAGGCCAAGAACGTGATCATCCGCAACTCGTACCTGCACTTCGGCACCAATATTCCGTCAGGCAACAGCGGTTGCATCGACGCGAACAGTGGCACCGTCTACAACCTGCAGGTACTCAACAACACCATCATTCCCGACCGCCCGTCCTATTATCGGGACGATATCGTGGGCCACGAATACACCGCACGATACAACCACATCAGCCGCACGAACGACGGGCTCGGCATCTTCAACAAACCCGGGGGGTCGGTCAATGCAAATGTCACTGCCGAGTACAACTACATCCACGACCTGACGCACTGGAATCACGATCCCGCGCACAGCGACGGCACCCATAACGACGGTATTCAGGTGCAAGGCGGACAGAACATCACCATCCGATACAACAACGTTGTCGGATCGGTGGTGGCGGGTGACGGACCGGGTACCTATGGAACGAACGCGGGTTCTGCGCTGATCGTGAACCAGAACGTTGCGAGGATCGCCAACATGGTCGTCGACAGCAACTGGTTCGACCGCGGCCAGAACAGTGTGTGCATCCAGTACAGGAAGTATTCGAACGTGACCGTGACACTGCAGAACAACCACTTCGGACGCAATCAGTACAATTTCGGCGGGGGCTCGAAGTACCCCATCCGGATCTACTCCAAGTCCAAGTCCAGCGTCTCCGGGCTGTGGACGAATCGCTGGGAGGACAACAACGTCATGATGACCGAGGGACGCGACAGCGGCATCCGCTTCATGGCTTCCTGATCCATCCCGAAGAACCCCCGCCCGATCCCAGCGGGGGTTCTTTGCCTTCGGGCCGCCGTACGACCGGGCCGAGACCGCCGGACGCTAGGCTGGCCCGGCGCCTGGCGGCAGGCGCGGAGAGGAACCTCGTGACTGCGGACATCATTCCCATAGAACTGGGCCTGACCAGGGGCAATGGCCTGACACTCTGGGCGCCGCGCTGGTATGAGGACGGCGAGGAATGGGAAGCGTTCCTCGGTCACGAGGAAGACCTCTATGTGTTCCCCGCCGCGGCCGAGCTGGCTGCCTTCATCCGCACGTCGACCGAGCACGACCTGCTCGACCACCCTGAGTGGGCTACGGCCGCTCGCTTGCTGGTCGACGAGCTGAACCCCGACGACGACCACCGGTTCGACATCGTGGGCGTCCCGGATCTGGTCGCCGAGGTGCCGGACGTCTGGACCCTGGCCACCCTGACGGACACGGTGGCGATCCTGCGGTCCCTGGCCGAGGTGTGCGATCTGGAGGCCATCGACAACGTGCTCGACGCCGCGCCAGGTTTCTCCGTGCTGTCCGCCGGCGAGCAGGCTTTCACCGGCCGCGCGGGTGAGCGGCTGTGGAACGAACTGGGCGCGGTCGTGGTCGACCGGTGGGACGAGGTGGTCGACGCGCTCGACGGCATCATCACCACGCCCGAGGTCGACACGGATGCACTGGTCACCGCCCAGGCCGAAGCCGCGGCCATCGCGGTGGCCGAGAAGGTCGTCGAAGGCTCAGGAGTCACCGAGGGCACGACGTTGTCCAACGAGGACGAGGACGAGGACGACCGCGATGAGGACCTGGAGTTCTGGGACGAAACAGGCGTGGACTGCCTGGAGATCACCGTTGGCGAACGTACCGGCTGGACCCTGCGGTGCTACCTCGGCGAGGACCCTGTGTTCCTATCGATGGCCGACCGGATCCAGATCTTCTCCTCCCCCGAGGCGCTGGAGAACTACCTCATCGAGACGGACCCGCAGCACAGCCTGGCCAGCCTGGCCGTCTGGCCGGACATCAGATCAGCGGTGGTCGAGGGCGAGGCCGCGGTGATGGCCGGCCCGGAGAACACCTATTCCCTGGACGGCTTGGCCAAGGATCTGCTGGCCGGCCCCGAGGATGTCGACCGCGATCAGCTCACCCTCGGCGTGGAACTCCTCGTCGATGCCGCGACTGCCAGGGATGATCAAGAAACGGTCGAGGCACTCGGTTCCTCGACCCCGCTGGGCAACCTGGTCAGCATCATCATCAAACCCGACCCCGCTCGGATGACGCCGTCACCGCCGTTCGACGACGAGGCTGCGGCGTGGTCGATCCTGGTCGACCGCTTCGTCGCGACTCTCGAGTGGGATGGCGAGGGCCGGTGACCCCGCCCTGGCGAAGAATGTCTGACGCCCGCTGACCGGCACAGCGCGCGGCCGTCGCCACGCGTGCCAGGGCCCCCAAGCCGTCAGAAGATCTTTGCGGCGTCCCGGGCCGCCGCGTGGGCGGCCTGTCGGCCTGTCTCCGCGTCGGCAGTCGCCAGGTTGGGCCGGAAGGCGATCTCAGTGACGTCGGCCATGCCCGCCCAGTTGAGCCAGTCCCGCAGGTAAGGCGCCTGGAAGTCGGCGCCGAAGGACGGCCGCCGGCCGGGTCCGTAGACGGCGCTGGTGTACACCACGGCCGCCTTGCGGCCGGTCAATAGCCCGGTGTAGCCGAGTTCGGGATCAAAGGAGAACACCATCCCCGGCTGGCTGACGACGTCGATGAACTGCTTGAGGATGTAGGGAATGCCGGCGTTCCACATCGGGACGCTGAACAGGTACTGATCGGCCGCGGCGAACCGCTCGAACGTGGTCCGCGCCGCCCTCCACGCAGCCGCCTGGTCGCCCTCGGGATCCGCCCCGGCGAACACCGCCATCTTGGCGTGAGCGGCGACCGGGCCGAACTCCGGGAGCGAGCCGTCCCAGAGGTCCCAGGTCTCGATGGTCGTCTCGGGGTGCGTGTCGGCGTAGACATCGAGGAACGTCTGCGCGATCGCCAGCGACTCGGACCGCTCGCCTCGCGGTGAGGCGGAGATGTGCAGCAGCGTGGTCATGACGGGCTCCTTCGGATCACGATGGAAGATGGATTTAGGTGCGTGCACACACACTAGCAATGCGTGCGCGCGCACGCAAGTGCGACTACGATGGCGGTATGGCAGACCAGGGCAGCACGGCCGTCGACGAATCACGACACAGTGACAAACCCGACGACCAACCCGACGACCAACCCGACGACCAACCCAACGACAAGCACCAGCAGGGCGAACGCCCACACCTCGGGGCGGACGCCTGGGGCGCCCTGCTGCGGGTGCACGCTGCCGTGGTGCCGATGCTCGACCGGGAACTCCAGGCCGCCAGGCAGTTACCGCTGGCCTGGTACGACGTGCTGCTGGAACTGAATTCCGCGTCGGGCCGGCGGCTGCGGATGAGCGACCTGGGCGCGCAGGTCACACTCAGCCGCACCCGGGTGAGTCGGCTGGTCGACGAGTTGGGCGCCGCCGGACTGGTCATCCGCGAGGCCAACCCCGATGATCGGCGGTCGGCCTACGCCGTGCTCACCGCGCAGGGTCGGACCGCATTGCGTGGCGCCGCGCCGGTCTATCTCGGCGGCATCCGCGCACATTTCGCCGACCTGCTCAGCGCGCGGGAGCTGCGCACCATCGCCTCGGCGCTCGACCGGGTGGTCGAGCACGCGCGTCGGTCAGGTAGTGCCGGCGGCCGTGACGGACGCGACGGACGTGCCGCCGGCGACGGCTGAACTCCGTAGCCGGTCGTACCCGGGCTTGATCACCTGCTCGATGATCTCCAGTCGCTCGTCGAACGGCAGGAACGCCGACTTCATCGCGTTCACCGTGAACCACTGCAGGGTGTCCCAGCCGTAGCCGAAGGCCTCGCTCAGCGCGGTCATCTCGCTGGTCATCGAGCAGCCGGACATCAACCGGTTGTCGGTGTTGACGGTCACCCGGAACTTCAGCTCGGCCAGCAACCCGATGGGGTGCTCGGCGATGGACTGGGCGGCCCCGGTCTGCACATTCGACGTCGGTGCCATCTCCAGCGGGATCCGCTTGTCCCGCACATACTCGGCGAGCCGCCCGAGGTGTGCCCGGCCGTCCCGGCCGACCTCGATGTCATCCACGATGCGGACGCCGTGCCCGAGCCGGTCGGCGCCGCACCACTGGATCGCCTCCCAGATGGAGGGCAGCCCGAATCCCTCCCCCGCGTGGATGGTGAAATGCGCGCTCTCCCGGCGCAGGTACTCGAACGCGTCCAGGTGCCTGGTGGGCGGGAAACCTGCTTCCGCACCGGCGATGTCGAAGCCGGCCACCCCGCGGTCCCGGAAGGCGATGCTGAGCTCGGCGATCTCCCGCGAGCGAGCGGCGTGCCGCATGGCAGTCAGCAGCGCACGGACCCGGATCTGGTGACCGCCCTCCGCGGCGCCCAGTGAACCCGCCGCGAAACCGTCGAGCACCGCCTGCACCACTTCGTCCAAGGTCAGGTCCTGCTCGGTGTGCAGTTCGGGCGCGAAACGCACCTCGGCATAGACGACGCCGTCAGCAGCCAGGTCCTGCGCACACTCGGAAGCCACCCGCACCAACGACTCTCGGGTCTGCATCACCGCCAGGGTGTGGGTGAACGTCTCCAGGTAGCGCTCCAGCGACCCGGAGTACGCCGACTCTGCGAACCAGCTGGCCAGGCCGCGCGCGTCGCCGCTGGGCAGCGATCGGTAACCGATCCGCTCGGCGAGGTCGATCAACGTCGCCGGGCGCAGCCCACCGTCGAGATGGTCGTGCAACAGGACCTTCGGGGCGGTGACGATGGCGTCGGCGGACAGCGGTGCGGGAACCGGTTCGGCAGGCCGCACGGAGCGCGGTTCCGGGAGCGGCGCGGAAATCGGGACAGCCATCGCGCGGACGTTACCCGGCCCCGGTGAACAGCGCGTCGGGAACCCGGGCCGGCCGGCGCGACCGGCAGCGACACAGGGCAGCGAGGCCGGCGGCGGGCGTCAGCCCTGACGGATGACGTCCATCACCAGCGGCGGTCGCTGGACGACGGCGCCAGGCCGCCCGACCACGACCGCGCCGGCCAGGTCGGCAAGGGCGGCGGGAAACCGGTCCGCGGTGTCGGTGTGCAGCTCGAACAGCGGCTGCCCGACCGTGACGGTGTCGCCCGGTGTGACCAGGCAGAGGATTCCTGCCGCCGCCTGGACGTCGTGCTCGCGACGCTCCCGCCCGGCACCCAGCCGCCACGCGGCGACGCCCACCGCCAGCGCATCGACCCGCTGGATCACGCCGGCCTCGTCGGCCGCCACCTGTTCGGTGTAGCGGGGCGTCGGCAGCGCGGCGTCGGGATCGCCGCCCTGGGCGGCCACCATGGCCCGCCAGCTGTCCATGGCACGGCCGGAGGCGAGCACCGCCGCCGGATCGGCGTCCAGCCCGGCCAGCGCGACCATCTCGCGGGCCAGTGCCACCGTCAGCTCGACGACGTCGGTGGGCCCGCCGCCGGCGAGCACCTCGACCGACTCGGCGACCTCGACCGCGTTTCCCACCGCGCGGCCCAGCGGGGTGGACATGTCGGTGAGCAGCGCCGAGGTGCGGACGCCCGCCCGCGCACCGAGTTCGACCATGGTCCTGGCCAGCTCCGCGGCCCGGCCGGCGTCCTTCATGAACGCGCCCGACCCCACCTTCACGTCGAGCACCAGCGAAGCGGTGCCCTCGGCGATCTTCTTGCTCATGATCGACGCGGCGATCATCGGGATGGACTCCACCGTGCCGGTGACGTCACGCAGCGCGTAGAGCTTGCGGTCCGCCGGCGCCAGGTCGGCGGACGCGGCGCAGATCACCGCGCCCACCGAGGAGAGCTGCGCGATCATCTCGGCGGGGCTCATCGTCGCCCGCCAGCCGGCGATCGACTCCATCTTGTCCAGCGTCCCGCCGGTGTGCCCGAGGCCCCGACCGGACAGCTGCGGAACGGCCGCCCCGCAGGCCGCGACCAGCGGCGCCAGCGGCAGCGAGATCTTGTCCCCCACACCGCCTGTCGAATGCTTGTCCACCGTCGGCCGGCCGACCCGCGAGAGATCCATCCGGATCCCGGAGTTGATCATCGCAGTGGTCCAGTGGGCGATCTCGGCGCCGGTCATCCCGTTCAGCAGGATCGCCATCAGCAGGGCCGACATCTGCTCCTCGGCCACCTCGCCACGGGTGTAGGCGCCGATCACCCAGTCGATCTGCTCGCGGGACAACTCTCCGCGGTCGCGTTTGGCGGTGATGACATCCACCGCGGCGAAACCGCTCACAGGTTCTTCCTCTCGGCCGGGAGGTGTTCGGGACCGAAGGCGGCCGGCAGCACCCAGGTCATGGTCTCCGGGCCGGTGGGGGTGTCCACCAGCAGTTCCGATCCGCCGAACTCGTAGATCACCTGACGGCAGCGGCCGCACGGCATGAGCAGCTCGCCCGTTCCCGACCGGCAGGCCAGCGCGACCAGCCGGCCGCCGCCGGTCAGCCGGAGCTGCCCGACCAGGGTGCACTCCGCGCACAAACCCAAACCGTACGAGGCGTTCTCGACGTTGCAGCCGATGACGACCCGGCCGTCATCGACGAGCGCGGCGGCGCCCACCTGCAATCCGCTGTACGGGCAGTACGCGGCGGCCGCCGCTTCGACGGCGAGACGGCGCAACGCGTCCCAATCCACCCGGTCGGGTTGCATCAGCCGCCGCCCTTGCGGTAGATCAGCCCGTCGGCCTTGGGCATCCGCAGGTTCTGCGAGGCCAACGCCATCACCAGCAAGGTGATCGCGTAGGGCGCGGCCTTGATCAACTGCTGCGGCAGCTCGTCGGTGGACAGGAACCACCACAGGCAGAGCGCGGCGATACCCAGGGCGACATAGGCCACCACCGGATGCCCCGAGCGGTACTGCAGCAGGGCCACGACCAGCAGCGCGATCGTCACCAGGAGCAGGAACGCGTGCATCGCCGACCCCGACGAGTCGTACTGCTGCACGCCGTCGGTGTAGCCGAACAACCCGGCGCCCATCGCCATCCCGCCGGGCCGCCAGTTGCCGAAGATCATCGCGGCCAGCCCGATGAAACCGCGCCCGCCGGTCTGCCCGTCCTGGTATTTCAGGCCGACCACCAGGAACGCACCGGCCAGGCCGGCCAGCGCCCCGGAGATCATCACCGCGATGTACTTGTACCAGTAGACGTTGACGCCCAACGATTCCGCCGCGTACGGCGCCTCACCCACGGACCGCAGCCGTAAACCCAATCTGGTCCGCCAGAGCAGCCAGCCGCTGAGCGCGATCAGCACCGCGGCCAGCACCGAGAGCAACGACAGGTTGGTGCAGAACCCGCGGATGATGCCGGCCAGGTCGGAGACGAAGAACCAGCCCTTGGCTTCGATCTCGCCCAGCCAGTCGGACAGCCACGGCAGGGTGATCCGCCCGACGTCGGGCACCGGCGGGGATTGCCGCTGACCGCCGCCGGGTGCGTCGGTGAACACCAGCCGGGACAGGTACAGCGCCAGCCCGGGAGCCAGGATGTTGATCGCCACGCCGGAGATGATGTGGTCGACGCCGACCGTGATCGTCACCAGGCCGTGCAGCAGGCCGCCGAGCAGGCCGCAGACGATGCCGAAGAACACCCCGGCCCACGGCCCCCACTGGTAACCCGCGTACCCGGCGCCGAAGGTGCCGAGCACCATCATGCCCTCGATGCCGATGTTGACCACCCCGGCGCGCTCCGACCACAGGCCCGACAAACCCGCCAGCGCAATGGGAACCGCCGCGGTGATGGCCGCCTGGATGGCGCCGGAGGAATCCAGGTTGTCCGCGCCGGTGACGATCCTGACCAGCGAGACCACCGCGATCCCGGCGGCGACGACGCCGAGCCAAGCGGCCGGGGTGAGCTTGCGCGGCGCCCGGTACGCCTGCGGCGCGGTGGCGACGTCGGAATCGATGCCGCTCATGCCGCCACCGCCTCGGGCGTCTGCACCGCGAGAGCCCTGGCGACGTCCCTGGCCTCGATCACCAATCGATACCGCCGGACGAACTCGTAGGCCACCACGACGGACAGAACGATCACGCCCTGCATGATCGTCACCAGCTCGCGGGCGACCCCGACACCCTGCAGGGCGTTCGCCGAGGAATCCAGCGCCGCCCACAGCAGCGCGGAAAACACCATGCCGACCGCATTGTTCCGGCCCAGCAGGGCAACCGCGATCCCGGTGAACCCGATCCCGGTCGGGAAGTTCAGCGAGTACGACGCCGCGGAACCGTTCAGCAGCTCGGGCATGCCGATCAGCCCGGCGACCGCCCCGGAGAGCAGCATCGCCGAGACGATCATCCTGTTGACCGAGATGCCGCTCGCCACCGCCGCCGACTCGGACAGCCCGGTAGCCTTGATGGAGAAGCCGAACACGGTGCGGGACAACACCAGCGAGTAGAGGACGCCGACGATCACTGCCAGGATTCCCAAGCTGGCGAGCGGCGTGGTGGAGCCGGTGAAGGTGATCACCGGGAGCTGGCCACCATCGGTGATCTTGGGGGTGCTGATGTTGTTGCCCTCCAGCACGGCCAGCATCTGCGGCGTGAGCAGGTACGCCACGATGAAGGTCGCGATCGAGTTCAACATGATCGTGCTGATCACCTCACTGACCCCGCGGGTGACCTTGAGCAGCGCCGCGATGCCGGCCCAGAACGCGCCGACCGCCATCGCCACGATGAGGGTGATCGCGATCCGTAACGGTCCTGGCAGGTTGCTCATGAACGAAGCCCCGGCAACGGCGGCCGACAGCATGGCCGCCAGCCGGTACTGGCCGTCGACACCGATATTGAACAGGTTCATCTTGAAGCCGATGGCCACGGCCACCGCGGCCAGGTAGTACACCGCGGTCTGGTTGATCGTCCCGAGGATGATCCTGGTACGGCCGAAGGCGGAGGCCATGGCGCCGAAGGCGTCCAACGGATTGCTGCC
Organism: Mycobacteriales bacterium; assembly: GCA_038322925.1. Classification (GTDB taxonomy): domain Bacteria; phylum Actinomycetota; class Actinomycetes; order Mycobacteriales; family Nakamurellaceae; genus Nakamurella. Next base: position 13,245 of record JBBQGJ010000056.1, on the reverse strand, counting down.
GGTCAGCAGCAGCAGCACCGAAGTGATGAGGAAAGCTGCTAGCAGCGCGCCCACCGGGGCGGCGGCGCCGAGCAGGATCCGGCGCGTCCGGGAGCCGGTCATCAGGCCACCTCTCCGACATGATCGTCATCGGCACCGGTCATCGCCGCACCTAGCTGTTCGGTGGTGACCGTTCGCGGATCGTAGGTGCCGGTGAGCCGGCCCCGCAGGATCACCGTGAGCCGATCGGACATGCCGATCAGTTCCTCGAGATCGGCCGAGATCAGCAGCACCGCAAGCCCGGCTGCCCTTGCGGTGCGCAGCTGATCCCAAATCGCCGCCTGCGCACCGACATCGACACCGCGGGTGGGATGAGAAGCGATCAGCAGCACCGGGTTCTCGCTCATTTCCCGGCCCACGATCAGCTTCTGCTGGTTGCCGCCGGACAGCGACGCGGCGGTGACGTCGATGCTGGGTGTCCGGACGTCGAATTCCTCGACGATCCGCCTGGTGTCGGCCTTCGCGGCCGACCGGTCCAGCAGGAAACCCCGCGAGGACGGCCGCCTGGTCTGGTGCCCGAGAATGCGATTCTCCCAGAGGGAGCCCTCCAGGATCAGCCCCTGTCGCTGCCGGTCCTCCGGGATGAAGCCGACTCCGGACTCCCGCCTGCTCGCGGTGGAGAACCGCCCGATGTCCTTGCCGGCCAGTTCGATGGTGCCGCCGGCCAGCGGGCGGATGCCCATGATGGTGTCGACCAGCTCGGCCTGGCCATTGCCCTCCACCCCGGCGATGCCGAGCACCTCACCGGCGTGAATGGTCATGTCGATGTCGGACAACACATCTCGGCCGCCGATCACGCCCCCGGCGACCCGGACCTCGGACAGTTGCAGCACCACCCGATCGGTGACCGTGGACTCGCGCAGTTCCGGCACTGGCAGCGCGGAACCGACCATCATCTCGGCGAGCTGCCGGTTGGTGACCGTCTTGGGATCGGCGGTGCCGACGGTGGTGCCGCGGCGGATGACGGTGATCTCGTCGGCGATATGCCGGACCTCGTCGAGCTTGTGCGAGATGAAGATGATCGTCAGGCCCTCGGACTTGAGTTCCCGAAGGTTGTCGAAGAGCTCGTCGACCTCCTGCGGCACCAACACGGCGGTCGGTTCGTCCAGGATCAGGATCTTGGCTCCTCGGTACAGGACCTTGAGGATCTCCACCCGCTGCCGCGCCCCGACGCCGAGGATCTCGACCAAGGCGCCGGAATCGACAACGAGCCCGTAGCGGCGGGCCAGGTCGTCGATCTTCGCCCGGGAACCCTTGACGTCCAGCCGGCCACCGGAGCCCATCTGCTCGGCACCGAGCACGATGTTCTCCCAGACGGTCAGGTTGTCGGCGAGCATGAAGTGCTGGTGCACCATGCCGATTCCCACCGCGATCGCGTCGGCCGGCGAGTGGAAGCTGACCCTGGTGCCGTTGACCGTGATGCTGCCCTCGTCCGGCTGATGCATGCCATAAAGGGTCTTCATCAGCGTCGATTTGCCGGCACCGTTCTCCCCCACCAGGGCATGCACCGTGCCACGCCGGACGGTGATGTTGATGTCGGAGTTGGCCACCACACCGGGAAACCGTTTGGTGATCCCGCGCAATTCGACGGCCGGCGTTCCGGTCGCGTCGGCCCCCGGAACGCCCTCGAGTGCATTCGGATCCGTTGTCATCGGTCCTCTCCCGCTTCTGGAGGAGCGCCGCAGCGATCATGCATTCTTAGCAGAAATGCACCGGCCCCGGCGGGTGAAGACCCGCCGGGGCCGCGTTGTTCAGTGCACCTGGATCAGCTGGTGGTCGAGGGGACGGTGATGGTCCCGTCGATGATCTCCTGCTTGGCCTTGTCCAGGTCCGTGACGATGTCGTCGACCTGACCACCCGAGGTGGAGTAGCCGACACCGTCGTTGGTCAGGTTGTATTTGTGCTCGCCGGTGAGGACCTCGCCGTTCACCGCGCTGGTGATGAAGTCGTACGTCGCGACGTCGACCTTCTTCAGCATCGAGGTCATGATGACGTCCTTCACGTCAGCCAGCGTCGGGGACTTGTACTGGTCGGAGTCGACGCCGATGCCCAGGTTCCCGGTCGCCTTGGCGGCCTTGAACACGCCGGCACCGGAACCGCCCGCGGCGGCGTAGATGATGTCGATGCCGTCGTTGTACATCCCGGTCGCGATGGTCTCGCCCTGCTGGGGCGAGTTGAACCCGGCGAAGTCCGGCGGCTCGGTGATGTACTTCGCGGTGACCGTGGCGCTGGGGTTGGCGGCCTTGACGCCCGCCGTATATCCGGCCTGGAACTTCTGGATCAGTGGCGTGTTGACGCCGCCGATGAAGCCCACCTTGTTGGTCTTGGTCTTCTTGCCGGCGGCAACACCCACCAGGTACGAGCCCTGCTCCTCGGCGAACGTCAGCGATGCCACGTTCGGCACGGCTGCCAGCGAGTTGTCGTCGACGATCGCGAAGTTGACCTCCGGATTGGCCGCGGCCACCTCTTTGAGAGCGTTGGCGTAGGCGAAACCGACAGCGATGATGTCGGTGGAACCGCTGTCGATGAGCTGGTTGAGCCGGTCGGTCTTTGCCGATTCCGCTTCGCCGGGCGCGGCGGTCAGTTCGCCGGTGACGGACACCCCGGCGGCCTTGGCCTTGTCCAGGCTTGCGGCGGCGAGGTCGTTGAACGACTGGTCGCCACGGCCGCCGATGTCGTAGGCCAGGCCCAGCTTCACGGACGCCGGATCTCCGGTCATCTCGGCTCCCGCTGCAGCGGAGCCGGAGGCGGCCGCCGAACCGGATGCGCCGGGCGACGCGGCCGCCGAACCCGCGGCACTACTCGCGGCACTGGAACTGCTGGATGACGAACTGCTGCCGGACGAACAGGCAGCTAGCGCGAGGGCGCCCGCCATCAGTCCGGCGATGAGCTTCAGGCTTCGAGCTCGACGCACGTTGATCTCCTCTTCTTCACTGCATGTCGCCCCGGTCGGGCAGGAGTCCCAGTGGCACGGATTGCCGCCGGGACGGGGATCAGAGGGACGTTACCGCCCGGTAGGCCGAAAGAACGAGCGGCGAACGCGCTCCGTAACCGAATCGTGCCCGGAAATCACCGGATTCTCCGCAAACACCGCAGAATATTGTCAAATCGATGATCGTATCCGGCAATTCGTCCGATTGGATGATGGCACGAGGCGACGAGCCGTCGCTCTGCGCAATCCCACTCGGTGCCGGACCGCTCTGCCCGCGGTCGCCCGCCCGTGCCCCGGGGCGACGTTGCGGATGCCCGGAGGGCGACGTTGCTCCCGAGCGCGTAGCACGCCGGCCCGCTGCGTGGGCGCGGCACGGCATTCCGACCACCGATATCAACGTCACATCCGACCCGGTCGCTACCAATATCAGCAAAGGGTTAGCATCGCTGAAGATCGCCGTCTGGCGGCCGAGCGGTCGCGCCGCCGTTTCTGCAGCTGCTTCACAGCATGCCCGCCCCCTTACGCCGGAGGTTGAAAACGATCATGTCCAACCCCACCGCCTTCGCCAGCGGAAAGCGGGTGCCACGACCGCGACGCGGGTCTGTGTACCGGGGCGATGTCGGGATGTGGTCCTGGGTCGCCCATCGCATCACGGGCGTGCTGACCTTCTTCTTCCTGTTCGCCCACGTGCTGGATACCGCATTGGTGCGGGTATCCCCGGAGGCCTACAACAAGATCATCGAGACCTACAAGAACCCGCTGGTCAACCTGTTCGAGGTCGGCTTGGTCGGCGCCGTGTTGTTCCACGCGCTCAACGGGATCCGCGTCATGCTGGTCGATTTCTGGGCGAACGGCGCCCGCTACCAGCGGGTGATGCTGTGGGTCGTTGTCGGCATCTGGTTGGTCCTGATGATCCCCGGCGTCTATTTCATGCTGCAGCGCACGGTGTCCGTGATGTTCGGGAACGCGTCATGACCGCCGCCTTCGACCCTCCCGCCACTCGTGGCATCGAGGCGCCCCGGGCGCCCAAACGTCGGGTGGGTGGCCGCCGCGGCACCAACTTCGAGATGTACGCCTGGCTGTTCATGCGGTCGTCCGGGATCGTGCTGATCATCCTGGTTCTCGGCCACCTGCTGATCATGAACGTGCTGGACGGCGGCGTGCACCGGATCAACTGGGGCTTCGTGGCCGGCCGCTGGTCGAGCCCATTCTGGCAGATCTGGGACCTGATGATGCTCTGGCTCGCCGAGATCCACGGCGCCAACGGGCTGCGCGTGATCATCAACGACTACACCCGCCGGGACGGCACCCGTTTCTGGCTGCAGCTGATGCTGGCGGCCTCTGTCGTGCTGGTGATGAGCGTGGGCACCCTGGTGATCTTCACCTTCGATCCGAACATGAGCTGACAGGAGCACGGTGCCAATCATTAGCCCGGCGAAGCCGGTCTCCCCCGTCCAGGATGTGGCAGTCCGGCGCAGCCGGTCTCCCTCGTCCTGGGTAGGACTGATGGGAAGGACTGACATGCAGGATCAGCCCGGCGTAGCCGGTCTCCCCCGTCCAGGATGTGGCAGTCCGGCGCAGCCGGTCTCCCTCGTCCTGGGTAGGACTGATGGGAAGGACTGACATGCAGTTCCATCGCTATGACGTGATCATCGTCGGCGCCGGCGGTGCCGGGATGCGGGCGGCGATCGAGTCCGGCAGCCGGGCCCGCACCGCCGTGCTGACCAAGCTGTACCCGACGCGGTCGCACACCGGCGCCGCACAGGGCGGAATGTGCGCCGCGCTGGCCAACGTCGAGGACGACAACTGGGAGTGGCACACCTTCGACACCGTCAAAGGCGGTGACTACCTGGTCGACCAGGACGCCGCAGAGGTGATGTGCAAGGAGGCCATCGACGCCGTCCTCGACCTGGAGAAGATGGGCCTGCCGTTCAACCGGACTCCGGAGGGCCGGATCGACCAGCGCCGGTTCGGCGGGCACACCCGCAACCACGGCGAAGCCGCCGTCCGCCGCGCCTGTTACGCCGCGGACCGCACCGGCCACATGATCCTTCAGACGCTCTACCAGAACTGCGTGAAGCTGGGCGTGGAGTTCTACAACGAGTTCTACGTGCTGGACCTGATGCTCACCAAGACCGACGACGGCGAGACGTGCACCGGCGCGGTGGCCTACGAACTGGCCACCGGCGAAATCCACGTCTTCCAGGCCAAGTCGGTGGTGCTGGCCACCGGCGGCGCCGGGAAGATCTTCAAGACCACCTCCAACGCACACACGCTGACCGGCGACGGGCTTGGCATCGTGCTGCGCAAGGGACTTCCTTTGGAGGACATGGAGTTCTTCCAGTTCCACCCGACCGGGCTGGCCGGCCTGGGGATCCTGATCTCCGAGGCCGTGCGCGGCGAGGGCGGGATCCTGCGCAACGCCGACGGTGAGCGGTTCATGGAGCGCTACGCCCCGACCATCAAGGACCTCGCCCCCCGGGACATCGTGGCCCGCTCGATGGTCCTGGAGGTCCGCGAGGGCCGTGGCGCCGGACCGAACAAGGACTACGTGCTGCTGGACGTCACCCACCTGGGTGCCGAGGTGCTGGAGACGAAACTCCCTGACATCACGGAGTTCTCGCGCACCTACCTGGGCGTTGAGCCGCTGGACGAGCCGGTGCCGGTGTTCCCGACCTGCCACTATGTGATGGGCGGTATCCCGACGACCATTGATGCCGAGGTATTGAGCAACAACACCGATGTGGTGCCCGGGCTGTACGCCGCCGGGGAATGCGCGTGCGTGTCGGTGCACGGCTCCAACCGGCTGGGAACCAACTCGCTGCTGGACATCAACGTGTTCGGCCGCCGGGCTGGGCTGGCCGCCGCCGCGCACGCCAACGACTCCGATTTCGTGCTGCTGCCCGACGAACCGGCCGGCACCGTGATCGACATGGTCGAGGGACTGCGCAATTCCACCGGCTCCGAGCGGGTCGCCGAGATCCGCAGCGCGCTGCAGTCCTCGATGGACCTCAACGCCGCGGTCTACCGGACCGAGGCCAGCCTCAAGCAGGCGCTGGACGACGTGCGGCTGCTCAAGGACCGCTACACCCGAGTCGCGATCCAGGACAAGGGGCACCGGTACAACACCGACCTGCTCGAAGCCGTGGAACTGGGGTTCCTGCTGGAACTGGCCGAGGTCCTCGTGGTCGGCGCGCTGGTCCGCACTGAATCCCGCGGCGGGCACGCCAGGGAGGACTACCCCACCCGCGACGACGCGAACTGGATGCGGCACACCATGGCCTACAAGCAGGGCCTTGGACTGTCCGCCGACATCCGGCTGGACTACAAACCGGTGGTCCAGACCCGCTACCAGCCGATGGAGCGTAAGTACTGATGGCAACAACGGTCGACGATTCCACTCAAGTGGCGACCGCCGGCGGCACCGGACTGCCCGCCGATTTGCCGCCCGTGCCCAAAGGCTCAGTGATGCTGACCGTGCACATCCAGCGGTTCAACCCCGAACTGGACGACGCGCCGCACACCGAGTCGTACCGAGTGCCGGCGCTTCCCGGTGATCGGCTGCTCAACGTCCTGCACTACATCAAGTGGTACATCGACGGCACGCTGACCTTCCGCCGGTCCTGCGCGCACGGCGTCTGCGGGTCCGACGCGATGCGGATCAACGGCCGAAACCGGTTGTGCTGCAAGGTGTTGGTCAAGGACCTGATCGGCGACAAGAAGAATGAGGTGACCGTCGAACCGATCAAAGGCCTGCCGCTGCTCAAGGACCTGGTCGTCGACATGGAGCCGTTCTTCGACGCCTACCGTGCCGTCAAGCCCTACATGATCACCTACAGCGCCGAGCCCACCCGGGAACACGTCCAGTCCCCCGCCGACCGCGCCCGGTTCGACGACACCACCAAGTGCATCCTGTGCGCGGCGTGCACCACGTCCTGCCCGGTCTACTGGTCCGAGGACGCGTACGTCGGGCCCGCCGCGATCGTCAACGCCCACCGGTTCATCTTCGACTCCCGCGACGAGGGCGGCCGCGAGCGGCTGGAGATCCTGTCCGACGCCGAAGGCGTGTGGCGCTGCCGCACCACCTTCAACTGCACCGAAGCCTGCCCGCGCGGCATCCAGGTCACCAAGGCCATCCAGGAAGTCAAGCGCGCCTTGATGTTCCGGCGGATCTGAGGTTGTTAGGCGATGCGGCGGGCGCGGCGGCCGCAGCCGACCGGGTGACCGATGCCGGGCACGGCGGCCGCGGCGGGGGGCGCAGCCTGAGGCGGTCCGCCGCAGTCGCGGGTCCGCGCCACACATAGCCAGCGGTTCGCGCCGGCCACCACCCCAGTGCCGCGGACCGACCTGACTCCGCTTTCCTCACTGGGCTCCGCTTTCCTCACTGGGGCTCCGCTTTCCAGCACTCGGCGCCGGCCACCACCGCCTGTGCCGCGGACCGACCTGGCCCCGCTTTCCTCACTGGGCTCCGCTTTCCAGCACTCGGCGCCGGGACATGCCGGAGCCCAGACCCCAAGACCGGCGCTCAGTGCATCCAGCGGCGCCGGCGAGGAAGAGCGCCGCCGGATCCCCGGCGCGCGCCGCCTGATCCGAGATCTGGGCGCGGCCGAGCACGGCGAGCGGGCTGACCCGGCGCGCGTACCGCACTCGGCTCCACTTTCTAGCACTCGGCGCCGCCCTATGTTGGCGCCGAGTGCTCAAACCCGGCGCCGAGTGGGAGAAGGGGTGACTCGGACAGGCGCAGCGCCCTCGGGCTCCATCGGCGCAGCCCTCGGGCTCCATCGGCGCAGCCCTCGGGTTCCATCGGCGCAGCCCTCGGGCTCCATCGGCGCAGCCCTCGGGCTCCATCGGCGCAGCCCTCGGGTTCCATCGGCGCAGCCCACGAGTTCCATCGGCGCAGCCCGCAAGAAACCCCATTGGCCGCCCCCAAAACCCTCATCTGGGCTCCGCTTTCCAGCACTCGGCGCCGCTCTATTCCGGCGCCCAGACCCCAAAACCGGCGCTCAGTCTGAGGAATCGTCCCGGGGACATAGGCGTGGCGTTGGAACCGCAGGGCGATGCGGTCACCGGTATGGGTCGGACTCGTCGTAGACGGGCTCGGCCGCGTACACACCGACACGCGACTTCGGCACCCCCATGGCGCTCGTCTGCCCCGCCCGCTCAGGCGGCACCGTCAACCCACGTCGGCGCGTGGAATACGCTGCACCTGCCCGGCGTTGATACCCCGGTAGGTATGACGCGACCGCGAGAGGATGACGCTGATATGGCGACGACAGCACTGACAGCCGCAACATTCGGGCCAACCGTCGAGGGTGACGGGATCGTCCTCGTCGACTTCTGGGCGGACTGGTGTGGCCCGTGCCAGCGGTTCGCACCGGTCTTCGAGAAGGCTTCCACGGCAAACCCTGACATCGTGTTCGGCAAGGTGGACACGGAGGCGGAGCAGCAGTTGGCGGGCGCCGCCGGTATCCGTTCGATCCCGACGCTGATGGCGTTCAGGGACGGGATCCTGGTGTTCTCCCAGCCAGGTGCGCTGCCCCCGCAGGCGCTGGACCAGGTGATCGACGCGGTCCGAGAGCTCGATATGGAAGAGGTGCGCGCGAAGGTTGCTGCTGCCTCCACGGCGGGCTGATCGATGGTAGAGCTCCCGCCCGAGCAAATGGGTTCAGTCGTCAACAGACTCCGACGGGCGCAGGGCCAGCTCGCCGGGGTCTTGCGAATGATCGAGGACGGCCGCGATTGCAAGGACGTCGTGACCCAACTGGCCGCGGTCAGCCGCGCTCTTGACCGGGCGGGTTTCGCCATCATCGCGACCGGGTTGAAACAGTGCCTGGCCGAGTCGGGCGGCGTCGAGAACCTGGACACCCAAGCGATGGAGAAGCTGTTCCTGTCGCTGGCCTGAGCTGGCGGTGAGCGATCGATCGCCGATCCGTCGCTGATCACGAAGCCACTGTGAACGGAGCGGTACCGCCGTCACGTTACGGTAGGTCTCGATGATCTTCCCTCGCACAACGGACAAACCACCGCTCCACCGGGTCGGCCCGCGTCTTCACGCGGGCCGATCGGTCGCGTCGTTGCTCTCCGCCGCGCTGCTCGCCGCGGCGATGGTCGGCGCCGCGGGCACTGCGCTGGCCGCGCCGGGCGATCCGTACGTGCCACCGAGCGAGACCGTACAGACCCCCTCCACCGACGACTGCGCACACCGAAGCCAGCCCCCGCCCGCGGTCGACACGTCCGAGGATGTTCCCCCCGGCGCCACGCCTCCTACCCCGCTGCCGGCGCCTGCCACGCCGGTCGGTGGCGGACGAATGGGCGAATGCGGGGTGATCGTCCCGGGTGGAGTGCCGCCGCTGCCCTCGGACATCTCGGCCGGCTCCTGGACGGTCGCGGACCTGGACACCGGCGAGATCTTGGCCGCCAAGGACCCGCACGGCCGCTATCGCCCGGCCAGCACCCTCAAACTTCTCACCGCCCAGGTGATGCTGAAGAACCTCACCAACCTCGACCAGACCGTCGAGGGGGCTCAGGCCGACACCGCGCAGGACGGCACCAGGGTCGGCCTGGAAGCCGGCGGGGTCTACACCGTCCGCCAGCTGCTGTCCTATCTGGTGCTGATTTCGGGCAACGACGCCGCCAACGCGCTGGCCAGGACGAACGGCGGATACGACAAGACGGTCGCCGACATGAATGCCACCGCGCTGGCTCTCGGCGCGCTGGACACCAGGGCCGCGACACCGTCCGGCCTGGATGGACCCGGTCAATCGACGTCTGCCTACGATCTGGCGCTCTTCGCCCGCAAGGACATGGCGACGCCACCGTTCCCGGACATGATCTCGGCTCAGGACGTGCGGGTCCCGGGCTCCGGCAACGAGGGCTACATCGCAGCGAACGACAACCAACTTCTCTATCAGTACCCGGGCGCTCTGGGCGGCAAAACGGGCTTCACCGACGACGCCGGCAACACCTACGTCGGCATGGCGGGGCGGAACGGCCGACGCCTCGTGGTGACCATGATGAACGGCAACCACGTGCCACGGCGGCAGTGGATGCAGGCTGCCTCGCTGCTGGATTGGGGCTTCGCGCTGCCCGCGACCACACCGCCGGTGGGCCGGCTCGTCGGGTCGTTGGCCGAGGCGAACGGCGCACCGTCGCCGACCCCCAGCACCGGGCCGCCGACCGCGTCGGGGGCGACCGGCGCCACCGGCTCAGCGGGGACCGGAGCGGACGATACTGCGGTGTCCAGCGGTGAAGCGGCGCCAACTGCCACCACAGGACCCACCACCGGCGGACTGCCCACCGCGGTGATCGTTCTCGCCGGGATCGGCGTTCTCGTCCTCATCCTGGGGGTGGGCCTGCTGGTCAGGCGCCGCTATCTGAATAGGCGCGCGGCCTCCGCCGGGGACGCCGAGCCGGTCCAGGAGGAGGTGGCAGTGCCGGCCGGCTCGGACGGCGCCGCCGATGAGGGCTCGTCGGAGACCACCGCGACACCCGCAGCGGAGGGCGATAGCGCGGCAATCGGCACAGGCGATGACCCCGCGCCCGCAGCCGGCGGGCCCGTCGCTCCCGAGGGGAGCACGCCGCCCGTTGAGCCACCGCCCGCGGACCCCCCTACCCTCGACGCGGGCTCCTCACCCGAAGACAACCTGGCACCCGGCGGTGGCGGCACACCCGGGAATCCGCCCGCGGACCCCCCGACCCTCGACGCGGGCTCCTCACCCGAGGACAACCAGCCACCTGGCGCTGGCAGCACACCCGGCAATCCGCACCCGACTCCGCCGGCCTGACGTCACCGTCGCCGACGCGCCGCGCCCCAGCCGACTGCTGCGCCCACCCCCACCAGCGCAGCGACCCGCGACGGCGAAACGTCCTTGCGGACGACGACGGTGGCTTCCGGGACCTCCTCCAGCGGGCCGTCGTCGAGCTCGGGACCGCCCTCCGCCGTGGCGATCCAGGCCGCGACGAACAGCACCAACTGAGCGACCAGGTTGAAGAAGAACAGCAACCCGATGACCTGACCGAAGATCTGGGCCGTCAGGGACCGCTCGGTGACGTTCGGCAGGATGTTCAACAGGGCGAATTTCAGCACCTCGAACCCGATGGCCGCCAGAATCGATCCGCGCAGCCTTGCTTTCATCGGCGACCGCAGGGCCTTGCCGGGCAGCACCGTATACACCCACAGGAAGATCAGGATGTCTGCCGCCATCGCGATGAGGATCGTGGTGATCGCGACAACCGTTGTCAGCCATTCCTGATCGCCAAGGCCCAGCAGGTTCAATAGCGTCGTCTGGAACCGCGCCCCGAACCGCGCCCCGAGCGTGCTCAGCCCCAGCGAAACGGTGATCGCCACGGCCAGTCCGGCCAACGATCCCAGGTCCTTCAGCGTCGCGATGACGATGTTGTCGGCCTCAGCCTTGTTCTCCTCGAACTCGGGACGCCAGATCGCCCTGGTGGCCTTGCGCAGGTTACCCATCCAGCCGATGCCGGCATACAACGCGATCAGCAGACCGGTGATGCCGACGCCGAGCGGGTTGTCGACCACGTCTTTGATCACATCCGTGATCTTCGTTGCCAGTTCGTCGGGCAACACCTTGGTGATCTGGGCTTCGAGGTCGTTCAGCAGCGGCCGGTTGTTGGCCAGCACGATGCCGCCGACAGCGAAACCGACCATAAGGATGGGCACCAACGACAGGAACGAGAAATACGTCATGGCCCCGGCGAACTGGCTGCCCAGCCGGTCGCCGTACCGGGTGACGGCGCGGATCAGGTGTTTGATGCTCTTCCGGGACGCGATGCGCTTGCCTCGCAACACCATTCTGCCGACAAATGAACGCTCGGCCGGCAACGCTTGAACCGGCGGGGTTCTGGTCGAAGGTGTCATGCTGGCTCCCTCGGTGGTGCCGGCGAGCACGGTGGTGCTCTGGTCCGGTCTGCGGGTGGTTGCCGGAATGCGCGGTGGAACGTATCCGGAACGGCGCGGATCGACAGGAACTCATCGCAGATCTGTGACGAGGAACCCAGCCGATCAACGTCAGCCTTGCAGCAGCCCCACCTTGTCGAACACCGCGGCGACGGTGCCATCCGCTACCTGGCGTGCCCGCGCCGCACCGGCCGCCAACACCCTGTCCAGTTCCCCGGGGTCGTCCAGGTAAACCGCAACCTGCTGCTGCAGCGGGGTGACGAAGGCCGCGAAAGCCTCGGCGAGATCCTTCTTGAGGTCCCCGTAACCGCGGCCCTGGTACTGCACCTCCAGGTCGGGAACCGAGGTGCCGGTGAACACGGAGAGCAGCGAGAGCAGGTTGGACACCCCCGGCTTTTCGGCCTCGTCGTAGCGGACCTCGCGGCCGGTGTCGGTGACCGCCGACTTGATCTTCTTCATGGAGGTGGCCACCGGCGCCAGCAGATCCAGCGCCCCTCCCGGCGACGACTTGCTCATCTTCGCGCTCGGTTCGGACAGGTCGTAGATCTTCGCGGTGGTCTTCAAGATGTAGGGCTCCGGCACGGTGAGGGTGGGCCCGAACCGCGAGTTGAAGCGTTGCGCCAGGTTCCGGGTCAGTTCCAGGTGCTGACGCTGGTCCTCACCGACAGGGACGGCGTCGGCCTGGTAGGCCAGGATGTCGGCGGCCTGCAGGATCGGGTAGGTGAACAGCCCGACGCTGGACCGGTCGGCGCCGCCCTTCTGTGACTTGTCCTTGAACTGGGTCATCCGACCGGCCTCCCCGAAACCGGTCAAGCACTCCAGCACCCAGGTCAGCTGCGTGTGCGCGGGCACCTGCGATTGCACGAACAGGGTGGAGCGTTCCGGGTCGATGCCCAGCGCCAGCAACTGAGCCGCGGCGACCCTGGTGCGCTTGCGCAGCAGGGGGGGATCCCAGTCGGCCGTGATCGCGTGCAGGTCGACGATCGAGTAGAAGGTTTGATGCGTGGCCTGCAGGTCGACCCACTGGCGCAGGGCGCCGAGGTAGTTGCCGACATGGAACGAATCCGCGGTCGGCTGGATGCCCGACAAGACGCGAGGCGGCCGGACGGCGGCGGTGGCGGAACTCATGAACGCGATCTTGCCATCCTGGCCAGGGCCCCTCCGGCCACGGAGCGTCGTCAGCGATCCCGGTGGTCGGCGTCGGCGCGCGGGCTGATGTCGATCCGGGCGATCCGCCGACCGTCCATCGCCGCGACGGTCAGCGTGCGGTCGTCCCACTTCACCGCATCACCGGGCTCGGCCAGCCGGCCGAGCCCGGCCATCAGGAAGCCTGCCGCGGTGTCGTACGGGCCGGCAG
>JBBQGJ010000055.1:0-24786 GCA_038322925.1 Mycobacteriales bacterium | reverse complement strand
ACGCGCCCGGCGACGGGAACGATCATCGGCGCCATCGGCACACCCACCACGTCGGCCGCCCGGACCGCGGGTCTCAGCGTCTCTTTCACCGCGGCTGGCCCGACCGCCGCAGCCCTCGCCGAGGGCCTGATCCAGGCCTGGCACGAGCACCACCACCCCCAGGAGAAGTGAGTCAGTCCGATGTCCTTTGCTGGATCGTTCCCGGCCGTCCGGCCTCGCCGGCTGCGCCGCACACCCGCGTTGCGCCGGCTGGTCGCGCAGACCCGCCTGCACCCCGCCGACCTCGTGCTGCCGATGTTCGTCAAGGAGTCGCTCACCGAACCGGCGCCGCTGACGTCCATGCCCGGCGTCCTGCAACACACCAGGGAGTCCCTCAAAGCCGCTGCCACCCAAGCGGTATCGGCAGGGGTCGGCGGCCTGATGATCTTCGGCATCCCCGAGGTCCGGGACGGGATCGGCTCCCGGGCCACCGATCCCGGCGGGATCCTCAATGTCGCGCTGGCGGACCTGCGCGCCGAGGTCGGTGCCTCCACCGTACTGATGGCCGACCTATGCTTGGACGAGTTCACCGACCACGGGCACTGCGGCGTGCTGACCGCGTCGGGTGAGGTCGACAACGACGCGACGCTGGAGAGGTACCGGGAAATGGCCGTCGCGCAGGCCACCTCCGGTGCGGATCTGGTCGGCACCTCCGGGATGATGGACGGCCAGGTGGGTGCGGTGCGGACGGCCCTGGACGCGGCGGGTCTCACCGACACCGGCGTGTTCGCTTACGCGGCCAAGTACGCCTCTGCCTTCTATGGCCCGTTCCGGGAGGCGGTCGACTCGGCGCTCATCGCCGACCGGCGCGGCTACCAGCAGGACCCGGCGAACCGGCGGGAGGCCGCCCGCGAGGTCGCCTTGGACATCGCCGAGGGCGCCGACCTGGTAATGGTGAAGCCGGCGATGAGCTACCTGGACATATTGGCCGACGTCGCGGCGATGCCGGAAGTGACGGTTCCCGTTGCCGCGTATCAGGTCTCGGGCGAATACGCGATGATCGAGGCCGCCGCGGCCAACGGCTGGATCGACCGGGACCGCGCGATCCTCGAGACCCTGACCTCGATCCGGCGGGCTGGTGCGCAGATCGTGCTGACCTACTGGGCCGCCGAAGTGGCTGCCACACTCGCGGGATAGCACTTGCGCCGCAGTGGCAGCAGTGCATATCGACCACCGAACGAGGAGACCCAGGGAAATGGCACAGCGCAGCAGCGCACCCGGCGAGTCGACCGGACTGACCGGCCCCGCGGTTGCCGAAGTGGGCATCGAGCACGTGCCGGCCAGCGCGGCGCTGTTCGCCCGGGCACTGGAGGTCACCCCCGGCGGGGTGAACTCCCCCGTTCGCGCCTTCCGATCCGTCGGCGGCACACCGCGGTTCATGAGATCGGGTTCCGGACCGATGATCACCGACGCCGACGGCAACAACTACGTCGACCTGGTCGGGTCGTGGGGTCCGATGATCCTGGGCCACGCGCATCCGGCGGTGCTGGAGGCGGTGTCGGCGGCGGCGTCCAGGGGGCTGTCGTTCGGCACTCCTGGCGAGGGCGAGGTCGCCCTGGCGGAGGAGATCGTCGCCAGAGTCGCTCCGGTGCAGCAGGTTCGGCTGGTCTCCTCCGGCACCGAGGCAACCATGTCGGCGATCCGGCTGGCCCGCGGCTACACCGGCCGGTCGAAGATCATCAAGTTCGCCGGCTGTTACCACGGGCACGTGGACGCGTTGCTGGCCTCGGCCGGTTCGGGCGTGGCAACCTTCGCGCTCCCCGATTCCGCGGGCGTCACCAAGGCGACCACCGCCGAGGTGATCGTGCTGCCGTACAACGATCTCGCCGCCGTCCGCGACGCCTTCGCCCGGCACCCCGGCGAGATCGCCGCCGTCATCACCGAGGCCGCGGCCGCGAACATGGGGGTGGTACCGCCGGTCGACGGCTTCAACGCCGGATTGGCCCAGGCCGCGCACGCGGACGGTGCGCTGCTGATCACCGACGAGGTGATGACCGGATTCCGGGTGAGCCGGTCCGGCATGTACGGACTGGACGGTGCGCACGAGGGATGGACGCCGGACCTGATGACCTTCGGCAAGGTGATCGGCGGCGGACTGCCGGTCGGCGCCTTCGGCGGGCGGGCCGACGTCATGAGCTACCTGGCGCCGGTCGGTCCCGTGTACCAGGCCGGAACGCTGTCCGGCAACCCGATCGCCACCGCCGCCGGACTGGCCACCCTGCGCGGCTGCGGCGATGCTGTCTACCGCCATCTGGACGAGACCGCCTACACAGTAGGGAATCTCGTCTCCGGAGCGCTGGCCGGCGAGGGAGTGCCGCACCGGTTGCAGCGGGCCGGGAACCTGTTCTCAGTGTTCTTCGCCGAGGGTGAGGTGACCAACTACGACCAGGCGAAGAGGCAGTCGAGCCCGGCCTACGCGGCGTTCTTCCACGGAATGCTCGACGCCGGGGTGTACCTGCCGCCGTCGGCATTCGAGGCCTGGTTCGTGTCCGCGGCGCACGACGACACGGCCGTCGAGCGGATTGCCTCGGCGCTGCCGGCCGCCGCGCGAGCGGCGGCGTCCGTCCTGGGCTGACCGAGGGCTGCACCGCTTGCGACGAGCGGGAACCCGGCGCCGCTGTTCATCCAGTAGAAATACCGACCGCGGTCCGACATCTTTGGCGGCGGCGACACCACGGTCGCTAGCATCCAATTGGCTGCGGCGGACCGACCGTGCGCTGTGCCGGCAACGAGTGTGGGCGTGGCGGCGATCCGATCAGGCCCGGGCTCCATTTCGACCGTGGAGGAGTTGCCATGTCCCAGCCAGTGACGGACCCGACCCGTTGGCTCACCGACCTGATGAAGGCCCAGAAGATGGTGCTGTGGCCGGGCGTTGATATGACCGACACCAAGGCGATCGCCGACACCCAGGCTGCGGTGGCCGCGGCCGCCGCGCCGTGGACCCAGGCGGTCACCGCGTTCACCGAATGGCAGATCGACAGCCTCAAGCAGGTGACGGCGCCGTGGACCGCTGCCTGGTCCGCGTTCGGCCTGCCGACGGCACCGACCGGCTCGGCGGGAACGCCGTCAGGAGCCGGGCCGGCAAAGACTCTCGGCGACCGGCGCTTCGCCGACGAGGCGTGGACCAAGGACCCGCGGTACGAGGCGCTGGCCAAGGCCTACCTGGCACAGACGGATCTGCTGCGCAAGGCACTCGACGCATCTCCGCTGGACGAGCGGAGCAAGGCACAGTGGGGTTTTGCGTTGCGGCAGGTGGCTGACGCGCTGAGCCCGGCGAACACCCTGGCCACCAACCCGGAGGCCCTGCAGCTGGCGATGGAGACCGGCGGCGCGAGCCTGGTCCAGGGTCTGCAACTGTTCACCGAGGATCTGGCCAAGGGCCGGATCTCGATGACGGACGACAAGGCCTTCGAGGTCGGCGTCAACGTCTGTACCACGCCAGGCAGCGTGATCTACCAGAACGAGCTGATCCAGCTGATTCAATACACCCCGACCACCACCAAGGTATACAAGCGACCGCTGGTGATCGTGCCGCCGTGCATCAACAAGTACTACATCCTCGACCTGCAGCCGGCGAACTCCTTCGTGGCGCACGCGGTGGCCGAGGGCCACACCGTCTTCCTGGTGTCCTGGCGCAACGCGAGCGCCGACCAGGGCAAGCTCACCTGGGACGATTACCTGGAGCAGGGCGTGATCCGCGCGCTCCAGGTGGCACGGACGATCACCAAGGCCGACAAGGTGAACACCCTTGGCTTCTGCGTCGGCGGCACATTGCTGGCCAGCGCCCTCGCCGTGCTGGCAGCGCGTGACGAGCACCCCGCGGCGAGCATGACGCTGCTGACCTCGATGCTCGACTTCTCCGACACCGGCGAGATCGGTCTGCTGATCACCCCCGAAGGGGTGGCTGCGCGGGAGAAGGCGATCGGCCAAGGGGGGCTGCTCAAGGGCAGCGAACTGGCCCAGGTGTTCGCCTCGCTTCGGGCCAACGACCTGATCTGGCCGTACGTGGTGAAGGGCTACCTGAAGGGGCAGGCGCCGCCCGCGTTCGACCTGCTGTACTGGAACAGCGACGACACCAACCTGCCGGGGCCGATGTTCTGCTGGTACGTCCGGAACACCTATCTGGAGAATAAGCTCCGCGAACCCGGCGGCACCGTCCAGCTGGGTCAGCAGGTCGATCTGGGCCGCATCGAGCTGCCGACGTTCGTCTACGCGTCCAAGGAAGACCACATCGTGCCGTGGAAAACGGCGTATGAGAGCACTCAGATCCTGGGGGGCGACAGCACCTTCGTGCTGGGTGCCAGCGGCCACATCGCCGGGGTCATCAACCCGCCGGCGAAGAAGAAGCGCAACTACTGGGTGCACACCGAGCAGGCGCCGCTGGACGGCGACGCCGACCGCTGGTTCGACACAGCGGAGTCCGTCCCGGGCAGCTGGTGGCCGCGGTGGAACGAGTGGCTCGCCCAGTTCGGCGGGACCCGGCTCAACGCCCGCAAGAAGCTCGGCAACGCGGAGTTCACCCCTATCGAGGACGCGCCGGGGGCGTACGTCAAGGAGAAGGCCTCCTGACCTGAACCCGTCGGGTCCGGTCTGTCGCGGCCGCCGAGGACCAGGGTCACCACGGAACATCCAGCCGGACTATTCGGCTGGATGTTCCGCCGTCCGGTGCTGGATGGCCGCGTCAACCCAGATCACATTCGGCTTTCCCGGCCCGACGGTGGATTCGGGAGGATGATGTCACCGTAGGTCACGGGGAGGTTTCTCAGCGCAACCGCGGCACGGGCCGCCACCACGCTGAGCGGCCGGCGCAGTACCAAAGGGGGGCGATCCGATGTCTGACGGACCACGCGCGGCGACCGAGGGTGGAGTAGTCGCGGACAACACCCCGGCACCCCACCGCGATCCGGTGCCTGTTGTTCGTCCGGCGGGGCCGGAGCCCGCGCCGGCCGGCAATCCGCCCTCAGGGGCACCAACGCCAACCCCGGGCCGACCGGCGCCTGTGTCGGTGTGGGTGCTGGTCGCGTTGATCCTGGTCGCCACGGTGGCGAACCTGAACCTGGCGGTGGCCAACGTCGCACTGCCGGACATCGGCAAGGCGTTCGACGCGAGCCAGACCGCCTTGAACCTGGTGTCCGTCGGGTACTCCCTCGGCCTGGCCGCGTCCGTGCTCTATTTCGGCGCGGTCGGTGACCGGTACGGCCGCAAGCTGATGCTGATCCTCGGCATGAGCCTGACCATTCCGGCCTGCCTGCTGGCCGCCTACGCGCCGTCTATCGAGGTGCTCTTCCTGGCCCGGCTGCTCGGCGGGCTCGCGGCCGGGATGGCCTACCCGACCACGCTGGCGCTGATCACCGCTCTATGGAAGGGACCCGCCCGCACCAAGGCCATCGCACTGTGGTCCGCCACGGGCGGTGCCATCGCGGCGCTCGGATCGCTGCTCTCCGGGTGGTTGCTCGATCACTTCGCCTGGGGCTCGGTGTTCCTGGTCACCGCCCCGCTGGCGGTGGTCGCACTGATCATGGCCATCCTGCTGGTGCCCGCCCACGTCAACGAGACCACCGACCCGGTGGACAACCTCGGCGGGATCATGTCGATCGTGCTGATCGCCTCCTTCGTGCTGGCCATCAATTTCGCGCCGGTCCCCGGTTCGGGCACCTTCTCGGTGGTCCTCGGGGCGGTCGCGCTGGTGGCCGGCGTGTTGTTCGTGTGGCGCCAACGTCGTGCGCCGTCGCCGCTGTTCGACCTGCACGTGGCCGCCCGCCGGATCTTCTGGGTCGCCGCGTGCGCCGGCATCATCGTCTTCGGCTCGTTGATGGCCGGAATCTTCATCGGGCAGCAATTCCTACAGAACGTGCTGGGCTATTCCCCGTTGGAGGCAGGGTCGGCCATGGTGCCGGCCGCCCTGGCGATGGTCGTCGCCGCGCCCTTTTCCGCCAGGTTCATCGGATCAAGGGGTTCCCGGTTCACTCTGCTGTTGGGCTATGCGTTCTGTGTTCTGGGGCTGGTGGTGGCGCTGGTGTTCTGGCAGGAGGGCATCGGTTACTGGCCAGTGCTGTCGACGTTTGTCTGCGTCGGCATCGGGGTCGGTCTGGCCGGCACTCCGGCGTCACATTCCCTGACCGGTTCGGTGCCGGTGTCCCGGGCCGGCATGGCTTCCGGAACCGCCGACCTGCAAAGGGATCTCGGCGGGGCCGTCATGCAGTCGATGCTGGGTGCACTACTGACCGCCGGATACGCCTCCGCCTTCGCGTCCATCATTGCGTCAACACCAGGGTCGGAACAGGTCAGTGCGGCCGCCCGCGGCCAACTGCTGAAGTCGTTCGGTAGCGCCGCGGACATCGCGCAGCGGTACCCGGAATACTCGAATGCCATCATTTCGGCGGCCAAGACGTCCTTCCTTCACGGCGACAAATTGGCCTACATGGTGGGTCTGCTGGTGGTGCTGGGTGGCGCCGCGATTGTGTGGTTCCTTTTCCCGAGGAAGGATCGGGAGCAGGAGTTGCTCGCGGAGTACGCCGCCGAGGACGCGCGGGTGCACGCGAAGTAGGTCGTCGTTCGCGGTGAACCGTCCGGAAGGCCCGCGCAGTTCGGTGGTGGCGGAGCCGGGTAGAGCGGAGCGGCCGAACCGCCGACGCGGCGCGCCATCCGTTCGCCGACCGCTGTCGTTGGTCGGTGGCAGGATCAGGACATGCCTCCTCGCCGACGCGCCGCCGCAGGCCCGATCCCCATCGACGTCGACACCGTGAGGTCGGCGATGAACGCCGGGAAGATCGTCAGGGTGCGGATTTCGCCGTCCGCACAGTTCCCGGAGGGCGCGATCGGGCGGGTGCGGGGAATCGGCTATCCGGCGATCGACGGAGAAGAGTTCATCAAGGTCGAGGTCAATCTCAATGGCACCAAGGACGTGCTGCCGTTCACTCCGATGGACCTGACGCCGGCGACCCGATCCCGACGCGTCCCGGGCGACGCATCGGCCAACGGCGACCCCGCTGGTCCTCCCCCGGCGCTTCACCCACCACGAGCCCCGCAGCGAAGGTCCCCTCGGGCGCCGCAGCAGCTCGGACAGATCGGTTCACCGGCCCTCCCTTTTCCCGTTCAGGGTCAGGACCCGCGACCATCGGCCGAACCACCGGACGTCGACAGGCCCGCGCTGAACGGCACCGCCACGTCACCGCCACCTCCCTCCGACGAGTCGGGGACGTCCGGAGTCGCGGCGACGGATGCGCGGGGCAAGCGACCCCGGCGAGGGCAACCGCCGGTGTCCATCTCGATCAGCACATCCGAGAACGAGCCGCTGCAGTGGCGGATCGAGGCGCGGGTCGGTGCGAGGGTGGCGGTGAAATCGACTCCGGTCCGGGCGGCCAGGGTGTGGGAACTGGTCAAACAGTTGGACAACGAACTGCTGACGGCCACGGTTGGCGCCATCCTCGAGGAGCACCGCCGGAGCACCCAGGAGCGTGCCGACGCGTTGGTGGCTCAGCTGGAAGCCGTTCGCGCGGAACTGGATTCGTTGCCGCCCCAGCAGCCGTAGACCCAGGCGCGGCGGACTCAGGCCGCTCCGTGGTCGCCACCGCGGGGCATGGAACGCTGAGTGTTGCGACGCGGCCCTCCGGGCCGGGGCTGTGTTGGCAAACACGATCAGCTCGCTGGGATCGGGTACAGGCTCCGACTGTTGCCGCCAAGCACCTGCGCCGCGATGGTACGAGCGTCCGCCTCCGCAACAGCACCGCTTCTCACCCAGTCCCCCAACACGGCATCCAGTCCTACCCGGAACCCCATCGCCCCGATCAGGAAGAACTCCGCGAGGCCGTACGCGTCCGAGGAGTAGTGCAGCTTGCTGAACGGCCCCAGCTCCAAGGCTTCTCGCACCAACGTGCCGGCCGAAGGGCCGAGATGACCAACGCTCAGACCGATGTCGAGGTGGACGTTCGGATAGACTGCGGCGAGGTAGGCGGCCTCCCGGTGATAGGGATAGCAGTGCAGCAGCACGATCGGCGCAAGGTCCCGACGCTGTGCCTCCCGGATCAATCCGGTCAGCAAAACGGGGTTCGCCCGATGCAGATCCAGGTCCGTGTCGCCGAACCCGGTGTGCAGTTGCAGAGGTCGACGCTTGCCGCGCAACGGCTTTCGGCTCAGCGCCGTCCAGATCAGGAAGCGCAGCAGCACCGGGTCGGTCAATCGCGCCCTGCCGGTTTGCTGCCACCGCCCGACCGCGGTCACCACGTCGTCGCTCGACGGCGGCTCCACCGCGATGGCGAAACCGAACCGGTACGCCAGGATCGACTTGAACGCGACGACGTCCGGCCCGACGTCGTCCAGCGCGGCCTCGAATCGCCCGGGAAACTCGGCGGCGGCATTGTCGCGGAGCGAGTCGGCGAAAACTGACTCGGCGAGGGTCTCCAGCCGCAGCACCTCGTACGCCGGCGCCGCGGCCAGGGTCCCGAGTTCGTGCCGAGTCGCCAGGTCGGCCCCGAATCCGGTGTCCACGAGCATGCCCCGCACACCGGCGGCGCGGATCAGCCTGCGGTTGGCCTCTGCCGACCCCAGGTCGCGCCGTCGGCTCAGGTACGTGGCGATCGGCGCGTGCTCCGGCAGGTCCAGGATGGGAGCGCACCAACGCCTGATCGCAAGGCCGACCGGCGAATCCAATGGTGACCACGCCGGAGGGGCGGGAAGCCGACTCTCCGAGGAGCGCGCCTCGAACTCGGCGTCGGTGAGGTCGTCGGTCGCCACCCCGTGGCAGTGCGCGTCCAGCAACGGATGCTCGGCGACGGGATATCGGAACTTCATCGCATCCTTCCGCGCGGTAGGCCGCAGCGCGGATGTCTGAAACGCCAACCCGGCCGGCGCGCTGGCCGCGGCCGGCCTGAGTCATTCTCGCGCACCCGGCCTGCACCGTTGCAGGTGATCACCGTTCCGGGACATCACCGTCTCGGGACCGTCAGAGGCCCTGACGACCCCTTTTCGGACCCTCATTGGTGATCACCCGCCGGCGGGGGCCGATTCAGAGCCTTTGCGGCGGGAGTCCTCTCGGTTGGCGGCCGTCACGTCCGCAGCGCCGCACCACGGTCGACGCCGACGAGCTGATCGTCCACGAGTCCCACCTCGACATCACCTTGCTGGTCGGTGCGCAGCACAGTCCCGACGCCGTGTCGGGCAAGAGCGTCCAACAACCGGGGGCTGGGATGGCCGTAGTCGTTGCCGGCGCCCACCCCGATCACCGCGACGGCCGGCGACACCGCGTCCAGGAACCGGTCGAGGATCTTCGCCGATCCGTGATGCGGCACCTTGAGAATGTCGGACTGGAGGTCGACACCGGAATTCAGCAGCGCCTGCTGCGCCTCGGGTTCGATGTCACCGGTCATCAGGATCCGCTCGCCGGAATGCTCGGCCATGATCACCACAGAGTCGTTGTTCGGATCGGAATCCGTCCCGTGGAACGTCTTCGACGGGCCGAGGACCGTCAGCGTGAGATCCCCCGTTGCCACGCGGAACCCGACCGGCGGTTGGACGACGGCTATCCCGCGCGCCGCCGCGGAACGGCTGACGGCGGCCCACTCCCCGTCGGGTTCCCGGCCCGGTCCTACCGCGATGGCGCCGACGCTCCGGCCTTCGAGCGCTCCGGACAGCCCGTCGACGTGGTCCGCGTGAAGGTGGGTGAGTACCAGCAACGGGATGGTCGCGACGCCCAGCCGGTCGAGGCAACCGTCGACCAGGCCGGGGTCGGGACCGGCATCCACCAGCACGGCGGTACCGGGTTCACCGGTTGACAGCACCATGGCGTCCCCCTGACCCACCTCACAGGCGGTCAGCAGCCATCCATCGGCGGGCCAGCCCGGCGAGACGATCTGATACGGCACCAGAACGCTCGCACCGGCCACCGCGGCCGTGCCGAAGGCGACCCGAAATCGCCGGTGCCGCAGCAGGTACAGCATCGCGATGGAGAGACCGACGAGGGTGAGGACACCCACCGGGGTCGCTGGCCACGGCACCGTCGCGGCAGGCCAGCGCGCCAGCGTGTGGGCGACCCCGGCAACCCAGCCGAGCATCGGCGCGCAGGCGTGGGCGAACACCGCGGCCGCGGCCGGCCACCACGGTCCGGTCAGTGCACACAGCACACCGACGATCAGTGCAGGCGCGACAACCGGAGCCACGATGAGGTTCGCGAGCACTCCGACGATCGAGACCGCTCCGCTGATCCCGACGATGATCGGCATCGTGACGACCTGCGCGGCGATCGGCACCACCAGCAGGTCCGCCCAACCCCGCGGAACACCCCTGCGCTGCAGCGCGCTCGACCACGACGGAGCCAGCAGGATGAGGCCGCCGGTCGCCAGCACGGACAACGCGAACCCGGCGCTGACGGCCAACCGCGGATCGATGAACAGCAAGAGGATGACCGCTGTCGCCAGTGCGGGGACGCACGTGCGGGTGCGTCCGGTCAGCAGCGCCAGCAACGCGATACCGCCCATCACCGCGGCCCGCAACACCGAGGGCTGCGGGCCGACGAGTATCACCAGGCCGAGGAGCGTGACGGTGCCACCCACCGCGGCACACCTGGGACCGAGCCGGCGGAGCAGCACGACGGTGATCCCGCACAGCACCGCGAAATGCGACCCCGACACGGCCAGCAGATGTGCGATCCCGGTCGCCTTGGCATCGGCGTTCAGCTGGTCGGAGATTCCGCTGGTGTCGCCCACCACCAGTCCTGGGAGGAGCCCCGCAGCGTCGCCGCCCAGCCGAGACGCGTTGTCCGACAGCGCGTTGCGGATCGTGCGCGCCCACTGTGACCACCATGGCGCCGCACCGAGGACCTCGGGAGGGCTTCGGGCCGCGACCGTCGGCGCCGGCGCGGGCCCTATGGTGTCCTGAGCCAGCCGCCCCGACACAGCCAGCCGTTCACCTGGCGTCACTGCGCTCCACTGGTCGCCCTGACCGAAGACGGTGGCGGCCATCGTCGATGTCCACTGCTCGCCGGCCACCTGGGCGTGCTGGACGGTGACCGGAACTCGCCACCTGGTCGCCGATCGGCCGGCACCGGAACCGTTGTCGGGCGGCGCAAACCCGGACGACACCTGGGTGGGGAACCCGTCAACAGTGACGTCAAGGGTGCTCCACGAACGGTTTTCGGCCGCGGACAGCAGCGGATCGTTGACGCGTTGGGATGATTGAAGAGCCGCGATCACCATCCCGGCGGTCAAGCAGGCAACCGCAGCTGCCGCCCCGCACACCCAACGCGCTGCGATGCCGCCGATGGGTAGGCCCGTCCCGGCTGCTGGCGACCGACGGCGTTCACCAGCAGGAAGCCGGATTGAGGGAAAGCGCACTTGGAGAAAGCGGCACATGGGGAAAAGCGCACTGGGGGAAAGCGCACTGGGGGAAAGCGCACTGGGGAAAAGCGCACTGGGGAAAAGCGCACTGGGGGAAAGCGGCACTGGGGGAAAGCGCAACATCCCCAGCACGGTCGGGTGCGCTCGGGAACGGTGAACGACGCAGCAGAACAGGGTCGCACTGAGGGCGAGAACTGCTGCCCACCAGGCGATCTGTAGGTCGGACAGACCGATGAGGCAGCCCAGCCACACGGCACTGGCCGGCAATGCCAGACGCAGATCGACCGGAGGCGGCGATACCTCCTCGCTCCACCGGCGGGTCACTGGATCTGGCGCCGTTTCATGAGACGGTCACCAGCGCCGAGATCTGCGCATAGCGCGCGGGGCCGATACCGCTGATCTCCTGCAATTGCTCGATGGAACTGAAGCGTCCGTTCTGTTCACGCCAGGCCAGGGTCTGCGAACGTGAACCAATCAATCGGACCGCCACCCGTTCGAGTGATTACTGTGAGTCAGACAGGGGTTCGGCTCAGTAGCCGCTATCCTCAGGACATGGCGGGTCTTCCGATGCGGTGTCCGAAGTGTGGGTGGCGTTTCGAGGCTGAGAATTTCATCCATGCCTCGCCAGGAACCCAATTGACTGTGACGGGCAGCCAGGTGTCCTGCCCCAGGCCGGGGTGCCTAGGTATGGCCGTACAGGTTCAAGAAGGTACCTTCGAGGTCTCATCCAGCGGCAAGTGGAACTTGCTCAAGGAAGCGTTGAAGCCAAAAGATGCGACGGCGGCTGACTACCGTGTTTTGTACGGGACTCTCTTGGAAGCACAACGCAACCACGCCAGCCGGGAAGATGTTGCTCGGAGGATCTCGTCATCGGCGCCCAAGTTCAATACCCTTGGCGAGCTCGTACTCAGTCAGAAAGGATCTGCCGCTGCCACATGGCTCCAGGTGATACTGATGATTGTGTTCGCCGCCATCCAGTCACAAGCTGGCAACTCAAGTTCGACAGTCACGAACAACAATAATGTAACGCTGAACATGCCCGGAATCAGCCAGACCGACATTGGAAAACAGGTTGACGATGCAATTGCCAAAGCAGAGCAGGAGGGGAAGCTTCCGCCGGGCTAATGCAATATGTCTTCGTGCAGAATCTTGATGAAGACAAGCACGATGAAAGCCAAGGCTGCGATGAACCAGAGAATCGCTTCTAAGTCTACGTCCTTCACTTCAACAGCTCCGCGTTCTCGTAGATATTGCCGATGACCACGGGATTCTTGAGTTGATATGCAGGAAAATATGTACCGGGGCCGCCGTCAAATTGAAAGCCACCCTGTTCAAACTTCACTGCCCCTGTCTTGGAGCCGATGTAGTACCCGACAAACCCGCCAGTGACAATGTCCCCCTCGTAAATCTCCACTCCGTTCTTGTCTTTGAGGCCGGTATATTGCATGACCACTACATTCCGGTTATCGGTACGCAGGTTGAATATCCATTGGCCGTTATTTGCGGGCGAAAGATAACAATCACGACTGACCCATCGCTTGTTAATGGTATCCCAAGCCCCGAACTTAAAGTCTCGCATAGCGTTCCCGCGCGTTAATTGCTTCTAACTTAGCGCCAGAATTGCTAAAATGCAAGGCACCCGACTAAACGGAGTACTGGGCAGTAGCCTATGCTTCGTCGTAGGGTCTCGGTTAAGCCCCCAAGCGTTCCCGCGCGTGGGGGCTTAACATTTTCAGTTGTCATCTACCGGTACATGCCAGAACGTGCTTGGGAGCAAATCTTGTGGCCCCCAGGCCAAACCGCACTCTTTACACCTATCGCCGCCATTTGGAAGCCGCTGCATCCTAGGATGGTTGCACTCTTCCGGGCTAAGCAAATAGCCGTCGTGCCACCACTCCTTTCGCCACCATAGAGGGGCACGCCATTGTTGCCCGTCTTCACACCAGCGGCGATACGCCGAGCATATGCAGTCCACTTCGGGCTCGTACTCGGTACAGCACTTCTCACAGTTGGGCATGATCGACTCCATGAGGTTCAGGGGCTGACCCTCCACCATGACACGGCCCCAGTCTCAGTTCTGATGGACTTTTGGCAAATTGGTGCAACTCTGATCACCCTCCATCCCAAATCCAACTTCCTTTCAGATCAAAAGGTTACGTACGGTGCGATTTCGCGCCACGCCAAGATGTTCTGCGCCATCACCGGCCCGACACCCGGGAGCGAGTCCAGAGCCGCTTCGTCGGCGCTGTTCAGATCGACCAGTTGCGACGACGACTGCCGGCCCGAAGACGCTCCCGGGTTTCCGGGCGAAGGCGAATCTGCCGAACCCGTGCTGGACACTCCCGACTTCCCGGCGCCAGCGGCCGCCGCGGCGATCACCACGGAATCGCCGTCAGCCAGTTTCGCGGCCAGGTTCATACCGGTGAGGTCCGCTTCCGCGGTCGATCCGCCGGCGGCGGCGATCGCGTCGCTCACCCGCGCACCGGCAGGCAGGGTGACGACGCCCGGGTGCGCCACCAGGCCGGTGACCGACACCACGATCTCTGTGGGCGGTGCCGTCGAGGCAATCGCGGCCCCAGTGCCCGAGATCGCAGTATTGCCGGAGATCGCAGTATTGCCGGAGATCGCCGTATTGCCGGAGATCGCCGGGTCCGCGGGATTCGCCTCCGCTGCCAGCGCTGTCAGTCCGGTGCCATTGGAGGCCGGCGCCAGCGCGACCGTCTCGACCGGCCTGGGTTCCGGGCGGTCCCGCCATACCCCGATCGCGGTGGCGACGGCCGCCACCGCTGCTACCAACAGGAGCACGAGCAGACCGCGCCTACCGGGGTCGATCCTGGCGTCGCGCAGCGACTCCGGCACCCACAACTCGGCCAGCCGTCCCCACGGGCGATTGCCGAGCCGCCTGGCGCGAATCCGTGGCGCATCCAAGTCATCGGAGTCGGCGAGTTCGTCACCGTCCCCGCCGTCACCGTCCCCGCCGTCCCCGTCCCCGCCGTCCCCGCCGTCACCGTCACCGTCACCGTCACCGTCCCCGTCGACACCGCCTCCGCCGTCACCGTCACCGTCCCCGTCGACACCGCCCCCGTCGTCACCGTCTGCGTCGTCGCCGTCCCCCTCGTCATCACCTGCGCCGTCAGCGCTGTCATCGCCGGGATCGTCGCCACCACGCTCGTCGCGACCACTGTCGTCATCGCCGCCATTCGCAGGGTCGACGTGCGAGCGGGTTCGGCTGTCGCCGGCCAAATCGTCCCGCTCTGAATCGTCGGTGTGATCGAAATCCACTACCCTGGTGCGGCCCGCACGCCCGCGCTCGTCGTCATCGCCATCGTCGTGGCCGGCCGCGCGATGTCGTGTCCACGTTCGGCGCTCGGATTGGATGGGATCCCGGACCTGCGGCTCCGGGTTGTCGTATCCCTCCCACTCACCACCGTCGTCGGGTACCCAACCACCGAAGGTCGAAAGTGCTGCCACGCTGTGGATCTCGCCTCCGGGAGTGGGCATGACGCCGACCTCCGTCCGAGCCGGTGCGCCCTCCCGTCGGTGACGGTGCCGACCGGGTGCACGCGAGACCGGCGGCGAGTCCTGACGAATCACGACCGACCCGCGGTCAGGCACCACCGGGTCAGGCGGTCCCATCACCAGGTCGCGTTCGGGTTCGGTCGCGACAGCGGGACCGCCCCGCTGCTCGTCGCCCTCGATCGCGCTCACCGGCACGTCGACCACCGACGTCGGCCCGTCGTGCCGCAACGGCGCGAGGCGCTGCAACGGGTCCGGGCGGGGTCGCATGAGCCGACGCTAGGCAACGCACGCCGGCGGCCACCGAAAATTCAGAGCGGTGTGGATGAAAAGCGGTCATGGGAACAACTCGACGGGACCAGTCAGGCCGGGCGATGCACGGCGCGCGCTGATCCACAGGACGAGCCGCAAGACGAGCCAGGAGAGGGCACGATCGGCCCGCGATACTCATCGCGCAGCAAACCGTGCCCTTTCGGGAAGTGCTTCCCTTCATACACTTTGAAGCAACGATCGGGGAGGCGACGCGTGGCGCGGCAGAAGGCGAGGATCCGCCGTCCCGCGCCACCGCACGACACCAGCACCGACAACGACCAGATCGCCGCGGCGGCAGCACCGACCCGCCAACCGACCCACCAGCCACCGAACTCGCTGGTCACCGGTGCAGCGCTGCGCACCAACGACCTGCCCACCCTGCAGGCCCACATTGGTAATCGCGCAACGGTACTGGCCGTGCAACGCCAGCCCGGGCCGGGGGGACCGCAGTACACCGTGGCCAACCGGCCGAAGAAGGGCGCGGACGTCAGGGCGGCCCTGCGCTCCCAATTACCGGGCCTGCTCGCCGGGCTCACCGAGGAGCAGCTCAACCGGTGGCAGAGCGTGGTGGACTACTACGCGATCAGCCGGCACATCGACAACGAGGTCAGGGAGCTGTACGCCGACTTCAAGAGCCGCTACCCGGGCATCGAACCCGGGCCGCAAGGCATGTACTCGGGGTACGGCCCGTACAACGACGCGAAGGCGAAGATCGAGGCCGGCCGCCCGAAGAAACCCCCCGGTGGCGACAAGCTGACCGTCGACCCGCAACTGCTGATGGCGGACGACGTCCGTGCCGAGCCGGAATGGGATATCAAGGCGGAGAAGGCCTTCCGCGACTGGGCGATCGCCGAACTGGCCAAGTCCCCGCCGGTCTTCGACATGTACCCCGAGCACGACGACGAGATCATCACCCGGCGCACCGCGCTGGGCAGCTACACGACCAAGGGCCTGATCAGCCTGGCGGACGTCCGTCACCAATTCGCCGAGCAGTACGCCGCGCAGGTCACCGACCGGCAGGACTGGAAGCAACTGCGGACCGCATTCGCCGACACCGTCGCGGCGTTCGACGACGCCACCGAGGTGCACAGGGAACGCAGCAAGATCAACAAGGAGAACCGGGGCTGGTTCGGCGTCGACATCGTCCGCAACATCATCGAGGCCGTCGGCGAGGGTGACCAGGACTATCCGTCGATCCGGCAGTGGGACGAGCCCAAGGCGCTGATCGAGCAGGCGAGACCGCTGCTGGCGGAACACAAGTTCGAGCTGGCCGTGCCGCTGCTGGCGATGGCCGAACTGTCCACGGCACAGGCCGCGCAGAGGATCTTCGCCTACGACAACCGGGTGGAAAGCGGTGCCCGGATCGCGGTGAAATGGCTGGGCCGGGTCAAGACCGCGGGCTCCATCGCCGCCAGCATCGCCGCCGGCCCGCTGGGCATCACCGGTTCCGCGCTGGTCGCCGGCGGGTACACCTTCGTCCAGGAGGGCGCGCAGAACGCCTCGGCCATGGCGCACGGCCAGCGGACCGACTTCGGCTTCGTCGGCCTGGTCAAGCAAGCGGGAATGGCCACCGTCATGGGTCTGATGGGCGGTGCCCTGCAATCCCGCTTCCAGGCCGCGATGGCCGCCAGGCTGACCCAGATCACCGGCACAGCGGGCGGAGCCGTCCGCGACATCGCCACCAGCTCCGCCGCGGCCATGACGTCATCGGTGTACACCACCGCGGTCGAGTCGGTGCTCGCCTCCGTGGTGGCCGGCCAGGCG
Organism: Mycobacteriales bacterium; assembly: GCA_038322925.1. GTDB lineage: Bacteria > Actinomycetota > Actinomycetes > Mycobacteriales > Nakamurellaceae > Nakamurella. The sequence continues at coordinate 7,825 of JBBQGJ010000055.1, read as the reverse complement.
CTGCCCAAGAACGCGACCGAATTCGCCGACCTCATCGTGGACAACGCCCTCAAGGCCGGGGCCATGGACGTCGCGCTCCGTGGGCCGTCGGCGCGCGCCGCGCGGGAATACCAGTCCTGGCGCGGCGGCGGGGCACCGGTCACGGCCACCGATCCCAAGGCCGGCACCGACCCGAAGGCCGGCACCGACCCGAAGGCCGGTGCCGACCCGAAGGCCGATCCGGCCGCTACCAAGGCACCCGATCCGATGAAGATGCCCGAGGACGTCGCGCAGCGGCTGCTGCGGGACAGCGGCGGGTGGGATCGGCTCAGTGCCGACCTGCACGCGGGCACCGGTCTCGGCCACGGACTGATGCCCGCCGAGCGCAGATCGCTGCTGAACCGCTTCGAGGCCTCCAGGGAAATGCTGGCTCGCGACGTGGCCGGCATGTTCCAGGGGTCGGTGTCGATCACCGACGCCGGTCACGGCCGGGCCCTGGAGATCCACTTCACCGGTGATGGCGCCGAAACGCGCCTCGCCGAGGCCCGTGAATTCCTGGACGTGAAACGGCCCGGCTGGGCGGCCGAGACCGGCGTCTCGCTACAGGCCGGACCCAAGGCGGTTGGCGGACCCAAATCGCTGGAGGCGATCCAGGCCCTCGAGCGGGCCACACCGGAGGCACGGAAGCGGGCCGCTCAGCTCGCCCCGCTGTACGAGAAGTGGACCGGGCTGAACGCCGAGCAGCGTCTGCAGCTGCTGGCCGACGTGGTGAACCAACAGTTGCGGCAGTTCGGCGTGCCCGACGTGCACCCCGCATTCGGCGACCGGGGCGCCGCCGAGAACGGCTCGATGAACGCCAAGTCCTGGGAGCTGCAGATCAAGGCGGACCTGCTCAAGGGGCACACCCAAACCGCAGAGGAGTTCGCCAATGTCTGCGGCATCGCCATGCACGAGGCTCATCATGCGCTGCAATTGTTCCGAGCGGCCAGGACCAACCCGGTGCTGGCCAAGGAACATCTGGACCCGCTGGTGTTCGAGGCGGTGATGAAGGCGAACCGCGGCGACGTCCCCGCCGAGAAGCTCCGGGTCGACACGCTGGAATATGCCGAGGCCGCCGACGTGCGGGAAAGCCTGTGGGGAGGAGGCCGGACCTACAACGAGGAGGTCTACACCAAGCTGGACACTGCGGACGAGGCCTACACCCAGGCGATGGAGAATTTCAGATCCGTGAAAGACCTTGCGCCGAGCGCGCCCATGCGGCAGGTGGCGGCCCGGGATCTGGTCGCCGCGCAAGCCGCCCGCGAGGCCGCGCACGACGAGTACATGCGCCTGCCCGAGGAGGTCGAGGCGTGGCGGATCGGAAAGGAAACCGAGGCGGCGGTCAAGGAGCGGCTCCGCCTGGACGCCGCACTGGCGAAAGCCAAGGCGGCCGAGCGGGACGCGCACGCAGCGTTCAACAAGCTGGAGAATCCGCTGCTGAAAGAACTTCTCGATCCGGCGAAGCGCCCGTCGGCGGCCGCCGTGCAGGCCTGGGAGCGGGCCATGAACCGCCACCAACGCAGCGTCGAGGTCGTCCGGGCGATCATGGAACGACGGCACGCGCTGGCAACCACCGGGAAGACGAAATAGCCCGCGCCCCAGCTGATCGACCGGCGTTCAGGTTCCGGCGACCTCGTCCTCGCCCCGCGGCAGCACTACCCCGCCGAGCCCGGTGTTGTAGGAATGCAGGCGCCAGGCACCGGCGTAGCGGTGCAGGATGACCCAGTGGCAGTTGCCCACGCCGATCAGCGTCGACCAGGTGTCGTCCGGCAGATCCAGCATGCACCCGGTGAGCCCGACGATCAGCCCGCCGTGCGACACCAGCAGGGCGCGCTGCGCCGTTCCGGAGTCCAACTCGTCGACGACCTCCTTGGCCCGCTGCGCCACCTGCCAGCGTGACTCACCCTCGGGCGGTGCGGCGTGCGCCGACGTGGTGCGCCAGCGGTCCCACTCACCGGGCCACTTCGCGACCACATCGTCGCGGGTCAGGCCCTCCCACAGACCCATCGACGTCTCCCGCAGCCGCTCGTCGGATGGCACCGCGAGATCGGTGAGAACCGCGACAGCAGAGGCGGTTTCGCGGGCGCGTCCGAGGTCGGAGGAGACGATCACCGATGGCGCCAAGGCCGCCACCGACGGCGCCGCCTCGATGGCCTGACGACGGCCCAGCGCGTTCAGCGCGATGTCCCGGTGGCCCTGCAGTCGCTGATTCAGGTTCCAATCGGTCTGGCCGTGGCGCAGCAGGATGAGGTGTTCGAGAGTCACAGGTCGACGGGCGCCGCGGGCACCGGCGTCCCTCCGGAAGCGCTGCGGACGCCATCCGGGAGCGCCGCATCGACGAACGGAATCGTAGGGCAGTCCTTCCACAACCGGTCGAGGGCGTAGAAAACCCGCTCCTCGGAATGCTGCACGTGCACAACGACGTCGAGGAAGTCCAGCAGCACCCAGCGGCCGTCGCGCTCACCCTCACGGCGGGTCGGTTTCACCCCGGCCTCGCGCATCTTCTCCTCGACGGCGTCGACGATGGAGCCGACCTGCCGTTCGTTGGTGCCGGTGACGATCACGAATATATCGGTGATCGCCAGTCGGTCCGAGACGTCCACCAGCAGGATGTTCTTGGCTTGCTTGTCGGCGGCGGCCTGCGCGGCCACCCTGGCCATGGCCAGGGCACTATCGGTTGCGGTCATGAATCTCCTTGATACAGGCGGTGTTTGGCGATGTACTGAACGACCCCGTCGGGCACCAGGTACCAGACGGGCGCGCCGGAGCGGACCCGGTCCCGGCAATCGGTCGACGAGATCGCCAGGGCGGGGACCTCGACCAGGGTGACCGCGCCGTCCGGCAACTGCGGATCCCTCAGGTGGTATCCCGGCCGGGTCACGCCGATGAAATGGGCGAGATCGAAAAGCTGTTCGACGTCCTTCCATTCCATGATGGCGGCCAACGCGTCGGCGCCGGTGATGAAGAACCACTCGGCGCTCGGGTCGGTGCGGCGCAGATCGGCGAGCGTGTCGCGGGTGTAGGTGGGCCCCGGCCGGTCGATGTCCACCCGGGACACCGTGAACCGCGGGTTGGCGGCGGTCGCGATCACCGCCATCAGATAGCGGTGTTCGGCCGGGCTCTCGCCGCTCTTCTGGTACGGCTGCCCGGTGGGCACGAAGATCACCTCGTCGAGGGTGAACCGATCGGCCACCTCGGACGCGGCCACCAGGTGGCCGTGGTGGATCGGGTCGAAAGTGCCGCCCATCACGCCGATCCGCCGGGCGGCGGGTACCGCACCGGGGGCACCGAGCGTGCCCACTGAACCCACAGCACCGGCCGAACCCACAGCACCGGCCGAACCCACAGCATCGGCCGAACCCACAGCATCGGCCGAACCCACTGGACGGACAGAGCCCGCAGCACCGAGAGGTCCGCTGGTCACCACCACCGCCCCGAGACCGGGGTGCACGCCACGATCACGATGACGCCCGCACCTGGCCGGTTCCGGTGACGACATACTTCGTGCTGGTCAGTTCCGCCAGGCCCATCGGTCCCCTGGCGTGCAGTTTCTGGGTGGAAATGCCGATCTCCGCACCGAAGCCGAATTCGCCGCCGTCGGTGAACGCGGTGGACGCATTCACCATGACCGCGGCCGCATCGACCCTGGCGACGAAATCGCGCGCTGCCTCGATCGAGGACGTGACGATCGCCTCGGTGTGCCCGGTGCCGTGCTCGTTGATGTGGGCGATCGCGGCATCGACGTCCGGCACCACCGCCGCCGCGATGTCCAGCGACAGGTACTCGGTGTCGAAATCCTCGGCGGTGGCCGGAACGACACCGTCCAGGCCGCCTGTGCCGCCTGTGCCCTCTGTGCCCTCTGTGCCGCCGACCAGACCTGCCACCGCGGGGTCGGCATGCACCGTGACCCCGGCCTGCCGCAGCGCCGCCACAGCGGCGGGCACGAAATCGGCGGCGATCGCTTCGTGCACCAGCAGCGTCTCCGCCGCATTGCACACCGACGGCCGCCTGGCCTTGGAGTTGATCAGGATCGCCAGCGCCATGGCCTGATCGGCGCTGGCGTCGACGTAGACGTGACAGTTGCCGACGCCGGTTTCGATGACCGGCACGGTGGATCCGTTGACGACGGCCTGGATCAGGCCGGCCCCGCCGCGCGGGATGATCACGTCGACCAGGCCGCGGGCCGTCATCAGGTGCTTGACGGACTCTCGGTCGGTGCCGGGCACCAGTTGGACCGCGTCGACGGGAAGACCGGCACCGACCCCCGCCTCGGCCAGGATGTCCACCAGCGCCAGGTTGGATTCATGAGCGGACGCCGAACCGCGCAGCAGCGCAGCGTTGCCGGCCTTCAGTGCAATACCGGCGGCGTCGACGGTGACGTTCGGCCGCGCCTCGTAGATGATCGCCACCACACCCATCGGCACCCGGATCTGGGTGAGCTGCAGCCCGTTCGGCAGTACCGAACCACGCACAACGGTGCCGACCGGGTCCGGCAGACCGGCAAGATCACGCAGCCCCTGCGCCATCGCTTCGACCCGGGAATCGTTGAGCCGCAAGCGGTCCACCAGAGAATCGGGGGTGCCGGCGGCCTGCGCGGCGCGCACGTCGATCGCGTTGGCCGCGAGGATCTCGACGCGCCGGTCGAGCAGCGCGTCGGCCATCGCGATCAACGCCGCGTCCTTGACCGACCGCGGCAGCAGCGCGACGGCGGCGGCGGCGACCTTCGCCCGCCGCGCCGATTCCAGCACCTCGTCGCGGGTTGCCGTGACGCCGGTGACGGCCGGCTGAGCGTCACCGGCGGCGGAGGGACCCGATGCCGGCATCGACTGCCGGTCGGCGACCCGCGGTGAATCCTGGTCGATCACGGACATGCTCAGGCTCCTTTGACGCTGTGGCTGGTCAGCGATGCGGTCGGATGCGAGGGTCCCGATACCGGTCCCGATCGCTGTCCTGATCTCGATCCCGGTCCCACTGCGGCACCGGACACCGACGGTACCGCGATCAGATCATCGGCGTGCACGACGGGATGGCGCAGGTCAGCGGGTAGTTCGGGCAGTGATCGGCCGACGATCCCCGGCAGTTCGGCGGCGTCGTGGCCAACGAAGCCGCGGGCGACGATCCGGCCGTCCGGGGCCAGCAGGTCGACGACGTCACCGGATTCGAAATCGCCGTAGACACCGGTGATCCCGGCGGGCAGCAACGACTTCCGGCGCTGGGTCACGGCGGCGACGGCGCCGTGATCAAGGCTCAGCGAACCCGAGGACGATGCGGCGTGCCGCAGCCAGAACAACCGAGCGCTGGTCCGCCGGGTGGCCGGCGCGAAGGCGGTCCCGACGGTCGGGCCGGCAGCGTCGTCGCCGGGCGGGGAGACGGTCAGCGCGGCCACCGCGTCGGCGGCCGAGGCCAGCAGCACCGGGATCCCGGCGCCGGTCGCGGTAGTCGCCGAGGTCAGCTTCGACTCCATCCCGCCGGTGCCGACATCGGTACCCGAGGCGGCGATGGCGATGCCGGCCAGCTCCGCCGCGTCCAGCACCTCGCGGACCGGCGTCGACGTCTCCAGCCGCGGGTCGCCGGTGTACAGCGCATCGACATCGGACAACAGGATCAGCGCGGCGGCCCCGACCAGGTGCGCGACCAGCGCCGCCAGTCGGTCATTGTCGCCGAACCGGATCTCCGCAGTCGCCACCGTGTCGTTCTCGTTGACCACGGGGACCACCCCGAACGAGAGCAGCTTGCCGAAGGTGCGCTGGGCGTTCCGGTAATGGGCGCGGCGCACCACGTCGTCGCTGGTCAGCAGCACCTGGCCGACCCGGAGTCCGTGCCGGCCGAAGGAGGTCGCGTAACGCTGCGCCAGCAACTGCTGGCCCACCGACGCCGCGGCCTGCTGGGTGGCCAGATCCCTCGGCCTGCGACGCAGGCCGAGTGGAGCCAGCCCGGCGGCGATGGCCCCGGAGGACACCAGCACCACCTGGGACCCCGCTGCGACCCGCCCGGCCACCGCGTCCACCAGGGCGTCCAAGCGCGCCTGGTCCAACCCGCCGGCGGAGGTCGTCAGGGACGACGAGCCGACCTTGACCACAACGATCCGAGCCCGGCCGACGGCCAACCGGGTGGCCGACAGGGTTCCCGCGGCAGCATCGCCGGCGGGAGCGCCGCGCAGTTGCGCCGACGGCGCGTTCACGAGCGGTGGTCCTCGTCGAGGGATCGGTCGTGCAGCTCGGGAATCAGATCGTGCGTCAGATCGTGGGTCAGGTCACTTTCGTCGGCCAGCCCGTAGCCCTCCAGGCCCTCGACCTCCAGCCCGCGCCGCAGCCGGTGCATGGCCTTGCGTTCGGGCGCGCGCACCCGCTCGGACTGCTCGAGACGCAGGTCGGTACCCCGCCCGGTCGGCACCACGTCGACCCCGGCCAGCGTGGTGGGCTCCCAGTCGAAGGTGACGCCCGCGATGGTGACCGGCGCGCCGGGCCGGGCGCCCTGCGCCGCGAGCTGCGCCTCGACACCGAGCCGGGCGAGCCGGTCGGCCAAGTAGCCGACGGCCTCGTCGTTGGTGAAGTCGGTCTGCCGGATCCACCGTTCGGGCCGCTGCCCGTGCACCGCGAAACCGCCGTCAAGCTCCGGATCGGGCAGAACTTGGAACTGCTCGCTGTCAACGGCCTTGGGCCGAACGACAATCCGCGGGGCGGGTGCGGTCGGGCGCGCCGCGCGGTCGGCGGCGACCATTTCGGCCAGCGCGAACCGCAGCTCCGACAGTCCCTCATGGGTCGCTGCGGACACCGCGTACACCGGGTAGCCCGCGGCGATCAGGTCCGGCGTCACGAACTCGGCCAGCTCCCGCGCCTCCGGCACGTCGATCTTGTTCAGCACCACCAGCCGCGGCCGGTCGGCCAGGTCGCTGGACAGCGACGGGATGTACTGGGCCAGTTCGTATTCGAGCGCCTCGATGTCGGACAACGGATCACGCCCGGTCTCGAACGTCGCGCAGTCCACCACGTGCACCAGCACCGCACACCGTTCGATGTGCCGGAGGAACTCCAGGCCGAGGCCCTTGCCCTGGCTGGCGCCCGGGATCAAGCCGGGCACATCGGCGATGGTGAAGATCTCCGACCCGGCTGTCACCACCCCCAGGTTGGGTTCCAGGGTGGTGAACGGGTAGTCGGCGATCTTCGGCTTCGCGGCGGACAGCACCGAGACCAACGAGGACTTCCCCGCGCTCGGGAACCCGACCAGACCGGCGTCGGCGACCGATTTGAGCTCCAGCACCACGTCCGCGGATTCGCCCGGTTCGCCGAGCAGGGCGAATCCGGGGGCCTTGCGGGCGCGGGAGGCGAGTGCGGCATTGCCGAGGCCGCCGCGGCCGCCGTGCGCGGCGATGTACCGGGCGCCGGCGCCGACCAGATCGGCCAGCACCACGCCGTCGGTGGACAGCACCATCGTTCCGGAGGGGACCCGGAGTTCCAGGCCCTCGCCGTTGCCGCCGTCCTTGTCGTCGCCCTGACCTGGGCGGCCGTTGCCCGCCTTGGCGTGCGGGCGGAAATGGAAGTCCAGCAGGGTGTGCACGTTCGGGTCGACGACCAGCGTCACGTCTCCGCCGTTGCCTCCGTCACCACCATCCGGGCCACCCAGCGGCTTGAACTTCTCGCGATGCACCGAGGCGCAGCCGTGACCCCCGTCGCCCGCCTGCAGGTGCAGAACGGCGCGGTCCACGAACCTCGCCATATGCCGGTCCTATCTACGTAAGTGGATGCTGCTGTGCGGTGCCCCATCGGTCACCGGGTGACTGTCGTTCCTGCTCAAAGACTCTCGAGCC
>JBBQGJ010000054.1:0-25557 GCA_038322925.1 Mycobacteriales bacterium | reverse complement strand
CCCTGCGCGGACTTCCTCCGCCGCACCCACCTCTCAAGCTGGTCCTTCTCGTCAGATGTCAACTCCAACAACGCTTTTGGTCGACCCATCATGATCAAAGTCTACCACATAGAGAACGAAACTCCGACGCAGGACACTAGCGCAACGCGAATCATGTCGAGGCAGAAACCAGCCTACCTGGACTGGTTCAACAATCGACGCTTTGTCCTGCGGCGGGTTGTGCGACGCGGTGATCTGTACACCGGCGGCCGCGTTCCGCTCCCGCACCGCGAAGGCCGTCACCGGGGTGGGCAGCGGTCCCGGCGCCGCCTGGTTCTGTATATGGTCCTTCGCGAGGTGATGGCCATGAGTAACATCCTCCTGAGTGCGGTGACGCCGACCGATTGCCTGGACGGGCATCGGCATAGCAGGGGTAGGCGGATGTCTCATGGGGTATTACGATGACCTCTATTGATCCATACCTTGGCTGCACCTGAGACACCAGGTACGGCATTCCTGGTGGCCGATTTGGCGTGTACCGGATCCGTCACCTGGGGGCTTTCGAGCCATGTTTAGTAGTCGAAGAAGTAGAATCATCGCATGTTGTCTGCTCTTCTTTCTGGGACTGGCTCTCATTATTGTAGGCAAGTATTCATTCCATGAAGCACGAGTTCGCCTTCAGCGCCAACACCAGCCGCCTTGCGGCCGGGCTGGCCGCGCTGGACCACCTCGGGAACCGACGGCAATTCCGCAACATCGAGGCCGATATATCCCTGATTGTAAACGTTGACGCGGGAATCGTTGGTGGAGGCTTGGAAGTCGGTTGCGATCTGACTGGAGGTTGCTGATGAACAAGCATTCTTTCGGATTTTGGATCGCAATCTGAGCGGCATTTGTTCTTATAGTGCGGTGGCGTCCTGCCCGCTTTCCATGGTGACCCCGGCTGTCTTGGCGACAGACTGCCACGCGCTGGCTACCGAGGACAGCGGCGATCGGTCGACTTGAGACGTCGAAGCCCGCGCCAAAGTTCCCGGACCGTCGAGCTCGAACCGGCAACCCGCTGGCACCGCCGGGTCCGCCGGCGCGCGCGCACCGAACAGCCCGACGGTGTCGATCACCCGGGCCGCGCCGAGGATTCCGGGCAACGAGCGGGTGCCGACCTCGCGCAGGTCCATGTCCTCCACGAGGACGGGTCTGGCGGCCTGGGTGACGGTGAGCCGCGACCTGACCGCTCCCCCGGCTTCCCCGATCCGGCCCAGCACCACAGTCTCCCGAACGTAGGCCACCGCACGTTCGTCGAGGTCGATCACCGTGCTGCGCAACGTGTTCGCGCCGCCGGCAACGACGAACGGCTCGGCCGCCCAGATCAGCGCGGCGCCGTCGGCGACCCGGGCGCGAACAGTCCACGACGAGGCGATGCCGCCGGCGTCGTAGGCAACCGTGCCGGCGATCTCGACGATGTCCAGCCAGGCCCCTGGCCCGATGTCGATGCCGATCTCGATGTGGTCACCGCCGAGCAGCAACGCCGTGGTGGCGACGAGCGCGACCCTGGCGCCGGTGGCCGTGCAGCTGATCACCCGCGGGCTGATCGGGCCGGCAACCAAGTTCAGCCGGGCGCGCCCGGGCGCCTTGTGTACACCGATCCGGGTCAAAGGCGGGGCCCGTGATCGCTCTGACCGTTGGCGCCCGCCGGGCACGCCGCCGTTCTCCGGCTGGAGGTCGCCCACGAACCGGCGGTTGAGCCCGTCACGCTCGGGTCGTCGCCGGTCCGGCGTGCTGGTGCGGGTGATCGGCATGCTCATGGGCGTGGGTGTAGCCCTGCCCCTCATCGATTGCATGGAAATGCGGTGCCATCGGACCCGGGTCCACCGCCACGTGGGTTCCGGACCGGAATGAGGCCAGCACCGACCGAACCCAGCTGGTCAGCGCGTCGATCGACTCACGATCCAGCCGGGAGACACCCAAGACCGGGCGGCCATCCCGGGCGGCCCTACCGTCCGCGATCATCGCCGGCACGTCCACCCCGACGTACGGCCCGAGGTCGGTCTTGTTGACCACCAGAAGGTCCGCGCGCCCGATTCCCGGGCCGCCCTTGCGGGCGACATCCCCGCCGCCCGCGACGTCGAGCACGAAGATCTGCGCGTCGACCAGCGCCGGCGAGAAGGTGGCCGTGAGGTTGTCGCCGCCGGACTCGACGAGAACAACGTCCAGCGGAGCGAAGTCGGCCTCGAGATCCTCGACCGCGAGCAGGTTCGCGGTGACGTCGTCGCGGATCGCGGTGTGCGGGCAGGCACCGGTCTCGACGGCGCGGATCCGCTGCGGGTCCAGCACTCCGGCCGAGCGGAGGAATCGGGCGTCCTCGTCGGTGTAGATGTCGTTGGTGATGACGCCGAGGTTCAGCTCGGCGGCCAATTCCCGGCAGATCATCGCGATCAACGACGATTTCCCGGTGCCGACCGGCCCGGCGACTCCCAGCCGAAGTGAACGTGGGCCAACGATCGTCATGTGTCGCTCTCTCCTACGGCTTCGCCGATCTGGGGGTCCACCAGCCTTGCGGCGCGGGTGGCGGTGGTGTCAGGCACGGAACAGCCGTTGCGTGGTGGTGGCGTGAATCTCGGCCCACTGCTCGATCAGCGGCGCACCGACGGCCGGGATATCAGCGACGTCGGTGATGCTCGACAGTTCGTCGACCATACGCTCGATCTCCGGCTGCACATCGATTACCCAGCCGGTCGAGTCCATGGGGTCCAGCGGCTCGAGTTTCAGCGCGGCCGCGGCCACGGTCTGCGCTTCCTCGTAGCCGATCAGCCGGACCAGTTGGTCCGCGGACAGCCCGGCGAGCGTCGCCGCGACGCCCAGCACCACCGCTCGACCGGTCCCACCTCGGTTCGTCCCATGCAGCGTCGCGAGCGCGGCCACCGCGGGGGCGGCCGGCCACATCGTGGACAGCAGGCGGACGTAACCACGGCCGAGGAGCGCGGCCGTTTCGCGCATCGCCGGGCTGATCGTCCGGGCGCGCCAGGCCAGGTCGACCTTCGCGAGATCAGCCGCGAGATCTGTTGTGCCGGTGAGGGTTCGACTGCGAGCAACGACGGCTGCGCCGGCCTCGACGGTGGTGACGGTGCGCAGCCGAGCGCGGATGTATGCCGGGATCGATTCTGCTGGCAGGCCCGCGCGGATCGCTGGCTCGAGGCCCGCGGACTGCGTGTGCGCGCCGGTGGGCAGCCGGGCGTCCGCGAGCAGCATCAGCATCAACTCACCGGAAGGCGCGGGCACTCCCAGATTTTACGGTGACCTGCCGGCGGTACTGCCCACCCACTCGCCTCACGAGTCGCCACTTTCGGCCCGTTCGGCCGCCTGCCAAAGCCCGAAAGTGGCGACTCGACGTCAAGGACGCCATCCCGCTGCGACCAGAGCGCGACGAACTCGCTCCATGGACTCCGCCGGATTGCCGAAGAAGGACCGGCCGACGATGCGGATCACCCGCCATCCATGCGCCGCGAAATCGTCGAGGCGTGCGACGTCGCGGTCGAACTGTCTGGTGTCCGTGCGATGCTGCTCGCCGTCGTACTCGACAATCACCCGCCACTGCCGGTAGACGAGGTCCCCCCGGCCGATGAACCGGCCGCGAGCGTCCCTGATGGTCACATTGACCTCCGGCTCGGGCAGCGCGGAATGACGGATCGCCAGGCGCACCAATGTCTCCGGCCTGGATTCGGCTCCAGGGCGGATGAGCGATACCGCTTGGTCGGCGTTCCGCTTGCCCCGCCCGCGCCAGACCTCGACCCGGTCCACGAGCTGGCGGAGCGGCACCCACGGGCGGTCCTCCCACATGTCCGGGATGACAGGTTCGAGCACGAGGGCGTCGCCGACAGCCACCAGATCGGGAAGGGACAGGTGGGTGGCAAGCTGGCAGAACAGGGTCACCGGATCGACCACCGGCAGTCCTCGCCGGTAGAGCACGGTGGCGCGCGGGTCGACGATCACATGCCCGGCGACGTGGGAGCGGCGCGGCGGGCGTTGCGGCCGGCGGACGCTCACGTGAACTGGCTCATCGCGAGCGCCCGGCAGCGGCAGAGGCCAGAGCCGGGCCGCGGTCAGGTGACTGAAGAACGCACCCGCCGGCAGTGCGACCGCGAGGGCGGTGCAGCGATCAACCAACTCCTGCTCGCGGGCCTCTGCGGCCGCGGCTGGCGATGGGCGCGGCCAGGTCGGCACGGTCTCGGGCAGTCACCGCGGACGGATGCATCCTCTCTCGGACCTTGCATTTGCTCGCTCGGCTGCACCGGAACGCGGATGCCGTGGAAGGGTCGCTCCAGGTCCGGCCCGCGCAGCCGTCCAGTCCCCAGCCCGAGCGACAAGCCCTGCGCGACGGTGAACGGTATCGCCTTGAGCGCTGGCGGCAAGGGCTCCCGTGGGCTCCGCGGCATGGTGCATGATCGCGGACTTCGGCCGAATCAGGGGTGAGTTATCCACAAGGCCCCAGGCGTCGAGCAGTCGAGTCGCCAGTTTAGGTGCCATCGCGGCCCCGCGGGGGACCGAAAATTGCGACTCGGCGGGGGGGGTGCCGGGCCGAGGATCGGTGCCGGGCGGAGGGGTGGAGCCGAGGGGCAGACGGGCGCGGCCGTGGAGCATGGTTCCCGCACCCGAGTCGCCACTTACGGTCCCTTCGCAGGCTCGCCAAGGACCGAAAGTGGCGACTCGGCGGGGGCGGTTGGCGCGGGACGGTAGCGCGGATCGGAGCACAGGTCGTTGCGGCAGCGTAGGGCGGCGCGGCGCACGAGCAGATCCGGCGCTCAGGGTGGGACCGTCGACGGGCGCGGCACGTGGAGCGTGGATACCCCCACACCCGAGTCGCCACTTTCGGCCCCTTCGCGGCCCCGCCAACGACCGAAAGTGGCGACTCGGCGGACAGCACGTGGGTGGGCCGCGGTGAGGGTGTGAGGCCGCGCTGAGGCTGAGCGCGTGCTGGGGTGGGGGTGGGGGTCAGAACATCGTGTACAGCTGCGCGAGGGGCAGAACCTCCGCAGGAGCCGGGACGACCACCTCGCCGTCGATGGAGATCTCGAAGCTGTCGGGATTGATCTTGATCGTCGGCAGCGCGTCGTTGTTGATCATCTGCGCCTTCCCGACACCCCTGGTTGGACGGACCGCGGACAGCTGCCGGCGCAACCCCAGGCGCCCGGCCAGTCCGTCCTCGATAGCGAACGGCGAGACGAACGACAGCGACAGTTCGGGCCCCACCGCGTCGGTCAGCGCGGGCCGCATCAGCACCGGCTGCGGCGTCGGGATCGACGCATTGGGATCACCCAGCGCACCCCACACCAGACCGCCGCCCTTGATCACTACGGCCGGCCGGATACCGAAGAACTTCGGCTCCCACAGCACCAGGTCCGCGAGCTTCCCCGGCTCCACGGAGCCGATCTCGTGGTCGATGCCGTGCGCGATCGCCGCGTTGATCGTGTACTTCGCGACGTACCGCCGCGCCCGGAAGTTGTCGGCGGGCAGCCCGCCGCCGATGTCTCCGCGTCGCGCCTTCATCACGTGCGCGACCTGCCAGGTGCGGGTGATCACCTCGCCGATCCGGCCCATCGCCTGGGCGTCGGAGGAGGTCAGCGAGATCGCTCCCATGTCGTGCAGGATGTCTTCGGCCGCAATGGTTGTCGCCCGAATCCTGGACTCGGCGAAGGCCAGGTCCTCCGGCACCGCCGGGTTGAGGTGGTGGCACACCATCAACATGTCCAGGTGCTCGGCGACGGTGTTGGCGGTGTGCGGCAGCGTCGGATTCGTCGATCCCGGGATCACATTCGGCAGCCCGGCCAGGGTCAGGATGTCCGGGGCGTGCCCGCCGCCGGCGCCCTCGACATGGAACGCGCTGATGGAGCGGCCGTCGATGGCGGCGATGGTCGAGGCGACGTAGCCGGCCTCGTTCAACGAGTCCGAATGCAGCGCGACCTGCAGGCCCCATTCGTCGGCGGCCCGCAACGCGGCGTCGATCGCGGCCGGGGTGGAACCCCAATCCTCGTGCACCTTGTACCCACCGGCGCCGGCCAGCGCCTGCTCTGCCAAACCCTCCATCGACACCGTGTTGCCCTTGCCCAGCAGCAGCAGGTTGATCGGATACGGGTCGATCGACCGGTGGATCTTCTCCAGATGCCAGGCGCCCGGGGTCACGGTGGTCGCCTTGGTGCCCTCGCTGGGCCCGGTACCGCCGCCGCCGAGGGTGGTCAGCCCGGTCGCCAGCGCCTCCACGATCTGCGACGGCGACAGCAGGTGCACATGGGTGTCGATGCCGCCGGCGGTGAGGATCTTGCCCTCGCCGGAGATGATGTCGGTGGACGGCCCTATCCGCAGCGCGGGATGGACCCCGTCGGCGACATCGGGGTTCCCGGCGCGGCCCAGCGCCACGATCCGGCCGTCGCGAATCCCCACGTCCGCCCGCACGATTCCCCAGTGATCCAGCACGATCGCGTTGGTGATCACCGTGTCCGGGGCACCTTCGGCGCGAGTGGTGCTGCCCTGCGCCATGGATTCGCGGATCGACTTGCCGCCGCCGAACACGGCCTCCTCGCCGCCGGCGGTGAGGTCCTGCTCGACCTCGATCCACAGGTCGGTGTCGGCCAACCGCACCTGGTCGCCAACGGTGGGCCCGTACAGCGCCGCATAGTCCGCGCGGGGGATCTGCACCATCTAGAGCTCCTGCTCGGACTCGGATTTGATCTGGATACCGGGAACCCGCCGTCGACCCTTGAAGGCAACGGCGGCAACGCTTCTGGACGCACCCGGCTCGAACCGCCGCGAGGTGCCGGACGGGATGTCAAGCCGGAAGCCATGCGCCGCAGCACGATCGAACTCCAGAGCGGTGTTCGCCTCCGGTAGGTGCAGGTGCGAGCCGATCTGCACCGGGCGGTCACCGGTGTTGATGATCACCAACTCGATCCGCTCGGCCTCGGTGCGATCGGCGTTCAACTCGATGACTCCCGGCGCGGTGCGGATCGTCCCGGGCCCGTCAGATGATCCCGATGCCATGCGGGCCAACCTTTCTGCTCTGATTGATCCGATGCCCGGTCAGGCGATCGGCTGATGGATCGTCACGAGTTTCCGGGCCGTCGGGCAATGTGACCGTCCGACACCTGGTCAGGCGATCGGCTGATGGATCGTCACGAGTTTCCGGCCGTCGGGAAAGGTCGCCTCGACCTGGACGTCCGGCAGCATCTCCGCGACGCCGTCCATCACCTGCTCGCGGCTCAGCACCTCGCGCCCGGCCACCATCAGGTCGGCGACGCTCCGGCCGTCGCGGGCCCGCTCGATCACCCAGGTGGTCAGCAGTGCCACCGTCTCCGGGTAGTTCAGCTTGACGCCGCGCTCGAGCCGGTCGCGGGCAACCATGCCGGCGACCGCCAGCAGCAGCTTCTCGGTGTCGGCCGGGGTCAGGTGCACCGGTGCCTCCCCTATCTCGGGTATTGCGATCCTTCGTTGCCCAGGCCGTCATGCCACATCCGGTGTCTCGTCGTGTGCCCCTGCACGGCGCCGCGGACCAGGTGGGGGCGAGCACATCGTCGCCTATCCCGCCGGTCACGTCGACATCGGGCGCATCAATGGCCGCACTCGCCTGGGGTGCGGGGTGCACGTTCGGCACGTCAGGGCAGCAACTCGTAGGCCGGGAGGGTGAGGAAGTCCACGAACCGGTTCCCGGTACACAGATCGAACAACAGATTCCGGGCATCGGCCAGGTACTCACGACCGCCGGGGGTGTCGGCCCAGGTGTCGGCGAGCCGCTCGGTCGCCGCGTCCAGCAGCCTGGTGATCATCTCGGCGTCCACCCTTCGACGGGTGTCGTCGAGAACCACCCGGTTGCGCCGCCACTGCCAGAGCTGGCTCCGCGAGATCTCCGCTGTCGCAGCGTCTTCCATCAGGTTCTTGATCGCCACCGCA
This sequence comes from Mycobacteriales bacterium, assembly GCA_038322925.1. Lineage (GTDB taxonomy): Bacteria > Actinomycetota > Actinomycetes > Mycobacteriales > Nakamurellaceae > Nakamurella. The sequence goes on along the minus strand of JBBQGJ010000054.1, from coordinate 17,643 downwards.
CCGGCGCCGGCGAGCCAGTTCACCACGTACTCGAGCGCGACCTCGACGTTCAGCGCCAGCCCACCGGCGGTGACGGTCAACGGCAGGGAGCGAATGTCCAGCAATTTCTTGGCGCTCACGTGCGGCGGCGGCAGCGATGAGTCGAGCTGGTTCACCCGGTCACCCAACGCCTCGTCGAAGATCTCCTGACAGATCGGGACCAGGTCCGGATGAGCCACCCAGGATCCCTCGTAGCCGGCTTCGGCCTCTCGGGCCTTGTCCGCGCGAACTTGCGCAAAGGCTGCGGCGTTCACCTCGGCATCCCGCCGGGACGGGATGAAGGCCGCCATCCCGCCGATGGCGTACGCACCGCGGCGGTGGCAGGTGGCGACGAGCAGATCCGAGTACGCCTTCATGAACGGCGCCGCCATGGTCACGCTGCCCCGGTCGGGCAGCACGAATTCGGTGCCCGCGTCCCGGAAGGTCTTGACGATGGAGAACAGGTAATCCCACCGGCCGGCGTTCAATCCCGCGGCGTAATCCCTGAGTTCGTAGAGGATCTCGTCCATCTCGAAGGCCGCCCAGATGGTCTCGATGAGAACGGTCGCACGGATACTCCCCCGCGGGATGCCCAGTGCGGACTCCGCATAGGCGAACACCTCCGCCCACAGCCGTGCCTCCAGATGGGACTCCAGCTTCGGCAGGTAGAACGCGGGCCCGGCACCACGGGCGAGCAGTTCGGCCGCGTTGTGGAAGAAGTACAGCCCGAAATCGACCAGCGCGCCGACCAGCGGGACGCCGTCAAGAGTGAGGTGCTTCTCCGGCAGGTGCCAGCCCCGCGGCCGGGTCACGATGACGGCGAGCTCGCCATCCTGCAGCCGGTAGGACTTGCCGTCCTGGTCGAGCGTGATCGTCCGGCGGATCGCCTCGTACAGGTTGACCTGGCCGCCGATCACGTTCTCCCAGGCCGGGGTGTTGGCGTCCTCCAGGTCCGCGAGCCACACCTTGGCACCGGAGTTCAGGGCGTTGATCGTCATCTTGCGATCGGTCGGGCCGGTGATTTCCACCCGCCGGTCGGCGAGGTACTCCGGGATCGGCGCGACCTGCCAAATCCCGGAGCGGATCTCGGCCGTCTCGTCCAGGAAGTCGAGCGGCTCGCCCACCGCGACCGCGTCCCGCCGCTCGAGGCGCCTGGCCAGCAACACGTCCCGCCGGCCGGCAAACCGCTCGTGCAGGTCCGCGAGGAACTCCAGGGCAGCCGGGGTCAGGATCTCCTCGACGCCGTCGACCGGCGGGCCTGAGATGACAGTCCGACTACTCACGAGTTTCCTCTCGTCCGGGTGCTCCGCGACGAGCTCAGCTGGCACGCCGCGGAGGACATCTATCTCCGAGAATCGGAGGTGCTTTCCTGCTGCTCGGGTGTCCGCTGCTGCTCGGGTATCCGCGGCGCGTAGTGGACTGCGTCGCCGGCAGCCTGGTGGACCTGCGGAGTCTCCCGCACAGCATCGTGCGCCGACACGCCCTCCACTTCCTCCGCCTCGTAGATCGCCCGTTGCTTGTCCGAGTTGAGAAGCAGGTTCAGCCCAATCGCCACGATCGCACCGGCACTGATCCCCGAGGTGAAGATCGTCTGGAACCAGTCCGGGAAGGCGTTGTAGAACGAGTCCCGGACGATCGGGATCATCGCGATGCCCAGCGAGATCGCCATCACCAGGATGTTGCGGTTGTTGAACCGCACGCTCGACAGGGTGCGCACCCCGCTCGCCGCCACCATCCCGAACAGTGCGATCCCCGCGCCGCCCAGCACCGGCTGCGGGATGCCCTCCACGATGGCGCCCATCTTCGGCGTCAAGCCCAGCAGGATCAGCACGCGGCCGGCGAAGGTGGCCACGAACCGGCTGCGCACCCCGGTGATGGACACCAAACCAACGTTCTGCTGGAACGCCGTGTACGGGAACGTGTTGAACACCCCGCCCAGCACGGTGGACAGCCCGTCGGCCCGCAGCCCGTCGGCGAGCCGCCTGCTGTCGATCTTCACCTCGACGATCTGCCCGATCGCCAGGATGTCCCCAGTGGTCTCCGTCATGATCACCAGCGCGATGATGCACATCGACACGATCGCGGAGACCTCGAACGTCGGGAAGCCGAAGTGGAACGGCGTGCTGACACCGACGGCGTCCGCCTCACCGACCTGATCCCACTGCGTCATGCCCAACGGGATGGCGACGATGGTGCCGAGCACGATGCCCAGCAAGATGGAGATGCGAGCGAGCGCGGGGGGCCGAAGCGTTCGATCAAGACGATGACCAGCAGGGTGCCTGCTGCGAGCGCGACGTTCTTCATCGGCGCGCCGTCGTCGGTGACCAGCCCACCGGCGACCCAGTTCGCCGCGACGCCCATCGGCGACAACCCGATGATCAGGATGACGGTGCCGGTGACCAGCGGCGGGAAGAGCCGGACCAGCTTGGCGAACAGCGGGGCCAGCAGCATCATGAAGACGCCGGCGGCGATCACCGAGCCGTAGATGGCCGTGACGCCGTACTGGGAGCCGATGACGATCATCGGCGCGACCGCCGCGAAGGTGCAGCCCTGCATCAGTGGTAACCGGACACCGAACCATTTGAACCCGATCGACTGGATCAGCGTGGCAATCCCGGCAACGAAAAGGTCGGCCGTCACCAGGTAGCCGAGGTCGCCGGGGTTCAGCTTTTCCGGCGCCGATCAGCGCGCCGCCGACCACCAGCGGTACCGCCACTGCACCGGCGTACATCGCCAGCACGTGCTGCAGCCCCAGCGGAATGAGTTGCCGCCACGGCGGCAGTTCGTCGACGGACTCCAGCGGCGTGCCGTCCGATGCGAGCCTGCGTCGAAATCCCATGCGATCCCCCGAGGGTTGCTGGTTGGTCCCTGTCACATGTCCCTGCCACTTGTCCCTGCCACGGACATGACCGGTGCAATCTCGCCCCGGGACATTGCCGCCAAGGGCGACCGCGGTAAACGAGGTGTTACGGGTGGGATGGCCCGGCCCAGCCGAGCCCGAGGCGCAACAGCCGATCCGCCTCACCGCTCAGCGATCAGATGAACGCCGCGATGCCCTCCCACGCTCCAGGAACAACAGCCGCGTCGTCCCGCAGGATCGACGCCTCGATCAGTCCGTAGGGACGGTCGGCCGCGTAGAAGACCTGATTCGGGTTGTCCAGGCCCCAGGCCCCGAGGTCGACCAGGAAATGGTGTTTGTTGGGCAGGGACAGCCGGATCTCGGCGATCTCAGGTACCGCCTCCAGTGCGCCCTTGCCCATCGCGAACAGCGTCTGCTGCAGGGACAAGCTGTGAGTGACGGCGAACTCCTCCAATAGCGCCGTCCGCACGGCGCTGAAGGCCTTGTCCCACTCGATGTCGCTGGTCGTGTAGAGCCAGCGGGCGGTCACCGCAGTGGCCAGGATGCGATCAGTGGTTTCCACCAGCGAGGTGTATTCCACGTCGGGGAATCCCCAGAATTCGCTGCCGGTCGACTTCAGCACGACCAGGCCGGTCAATCCGGAGATGACGATTTCGGCGTCACCGTCCTTGCGCACCACGGTGGTCCGCGCCTCGGCGGTGCCCTTGGAGAAGGCGTGATCGTGGGGGCCGCCGGTGGTGGTGATCCGGTCCCAGGAGTACTGCTCCACAGCCATCCGCGCGCCGGTCACCTGCTCGTACTTGGACACGTAGTTCCTGGCCAGGCGCAGCGCGAACTCCTCCGGCGAGCCGAAGCCGCCGGTCCGGGCCATCGCGTAGACGGTGTTCTTCTGCGTGTCGGTCGCGATGACGGCGTCGTTGGCGCCGGTCAGGTGGGTCTCGGCGAAATCGCCGATCAACTGGCTGGTGACGTTGACGTCGGTGATCTCGTGCACCGGGGTGTTGCGATCGACGTAGACCATCCGAACCTCGGCCTTGCCGAACTGGTTGGCTCCCAGGACGATCGCCATCCGCTCATCTCCTCCGTCAGCTGCAGTGTGTCTTCTCTGGTGGACGCGGGCCGCGATCCGCCCGTCATGCTGGCAACGCAATGTGTCGGTGATGTGTCGCGGTGCGCATTTCTGTGCGACGGAGCAACAGCCGGGAGACCTTGTCCACACCCAGGATCGGCCGCGGCCACGGCGGGCTCACTCCGCCGCTGTCGCCGCCGACCACCACCACATCGGCGGCCAGCGTGGCGACCAGAGCGTCGAGATCGCCGTCCATCATCGCGGACAGGAAGCGGTCGGCCAGCTCCTCGCGCCGCCCGCGTGACGTCTCGAAACGTGACCGGTCATCGACGATCCGGCGTCGTGCCCGGACCGCCAGCTGGCGGCAGTTGCCCTGCGACTTGCCCACGATCTCGGCGATGTCGTCGTATCGGTAGTCGAAGACGTCGTGCAGCAGGAACACGGCCCGCTCGACCGGACCGAGCCTTTCCAGCACCAGCAGGAACGCCATGGACACCGTGTCCGCCTGTTGCGCGGTGTCCGCCTGTTGCGCGGTGTCCGCCTGTTGCACGGTGTCCGCCTGTTGCGCGGAGTCCGCCTGTTGCGCGGAGTCCGCCTGTTGTGCGGTGTCCGCGGGATCGACCGCGGTCCGGTCGGTCAGCAGCGGCTCCGGAAGCCATTGGCCGACATAGGTTTCCCGCCGCATCCGGGCGGACCGCAGCTGGTCGATACTCCGTCTTGTGGTGACCGCGGACAGAAACGCCTTGGTGGACTGGATGTTCGTCCCGTCCGAGAGCGCCCGGTAGTACCGGACGAAAGCCTCCTGCACGATGTCCTCGGCGTCACCGACGCTGCCCAGCATCCGGTACGCGATCGAGAACAGCGGGCGAAGGTGCTGGACATCGTCCGTGCCGGGACTCATCGGCGACCCTCCTGAGGCCTACTGGAATTTTCCGAGGTGCCTCTGATGATCACGAACTGCGGCCCTTTGGTGTTGCGGCACGACGCGAAAGGGCCGCAGGTCGTGATCACCACGTGAGGACCGTCACAGGTGCTGGTGTCCATTCTCGATTCTGGTCTCGGTTTCGGCGGCTGTGCCGGTGCGCACATCACGATCAGGCTCGAGTCCGTACCGGAAACCCTCGCGCCAGCCAGCCCACCGGGGCTGCCAGCCCAGCTCCCGTTTCGCCGCGTCGTTGGCCGAGCCTCGGATCTGGGTCATCATCGACACTGCGACCTCACCCACGGCCAGCCTGGCCAGCCAGACCGGCAGGTGCCGCGGCTCGGGTGCATCGAGGACCCGCGCGAGGTACGGCAGCCACACCCCCACCTCGGCGGGTTCGTCGTCGACGACGTCGTAGACACCTGTGCCCCGTGCTGGATCGCTGCCACCGTCGCCGACGCGGCGTCATCGACGTGGCGTCATCGACGTGGGCGAACGACCAGACTCCGGTGCCCGCCCCGACCAGCGGGAACTTCCCGGCGAGGATCATCTCCGCGAACTTCTCCGAGGCGCCTGGCCCGTACAGCGAGCCGTACCGCAGCACCACGCCGTGCAGCGGCGCGTGAGTCACCGCCCGCTCGAGGTAGCGGATCGCGGACAGCGTCCGGCGTTGCGCGTCCGGCGGTGCCCCGTCCAGCGAATCCTGCTCGGTCTTGACCCGGCCGCCTGTCCGGGTGTTCGGCCAACCTGTGAAACTCTGCGCAACGAAGCGGGGGACTCCGGAGGCCGCCGCCGCGCCAACAAATGATGGGTGCCCGCGGTCCGCAGCTCGTTCGTCGTAGCGAAGTGACGGTCGAAATTCCGCAGGTTGCCGCCCATCCCGGCCAGAGCCGTCATCTGATGAACGATCACGTCCGGTGCGGCACGACCGACTGCCTCGCCGACGGCGACGGCATCCAGCCCGTCGAGCACCACGGCGTCGGAGCCCAGCACGCGCAGGCCTTCGATCTTGGCCCGACTTCTGGTGGTGGCCACCACGGCGTGCCCCGCCGCCACCAGCGCAGGCACCAGCCGTTGACCGATCGCGCCGGCCGCGCAAGGCCACGCCGGCCACGCCGGCCACGCGCACTCGCATCACAGCTCCTCTCGTCGTGCCCGCTGATGCGGGCTACCCCTGACGACGGGATGGCCAGGCGTCCTGTGACACCCGCTCGATCGATCTTGAGCCGGTCGGGCGATCAGCTGCCCAAGTAGGTGGCGTACGAGTAGGTGCTGGCGAGCACGGCAATGTGATAGTGCGGCCGGCCGCCGTCGAGCAGGAATTGAATGGCAATGCTCGGGTAGAAGGTGGCGCCGTGGGATGCACCGAAATACCCGGCCGTGGACAGGACCAACCGGTATTCCCCTGGCGTCAGCGCGCTGGTGTTGATCTGCTGGATCCGGCCGTCGCTGTCCGTCACACCGCTGCCGCAGGCGGTCGGCGTGCCATCCGGGCCGACAGCTTCCAGGGTCGCGGGAATGCCGGCTGCCGGGCGGCCGTCGGTGGTGTCAAGGACATGGGTGCTCAGCCGGTTGATGACGGGAGTGGCGGTAGGTCCCGTGGTCATACCCGGAAAACCTACGCCACCACAGGACCACGATTCGGTGGCCCGAACCGGTCGGTCCGCGGCGGTCAGTTCCTGGATGATCAGCCCTGCGATGATCAGCCCTGCGATGATCAGCCCTGCGATGACCAGCCCTGCGATGACCAGCCCCCGTGGCCGCGGATGTCACGAAGGCCGGTTGCCCGACCGACGCAGCAGGTGGTGACGGCGGGCCACGGTCAGGCCAGCGCTCGCCAGGAAGACGGCACTGGTCGTCTCAGGAGACATGACCCACATACCCACCACCCGGCGGCCGCCGACCGCCGGGCCGGGAATGTTGGACTTGGGGACCACCGGGAACAGCAGCCTGACCAATCGAATGAAGCCGACGGTGAGGCCGGACATGCGAATGCTGACGGCCATCCGCAACGATGACAGCCAAATGTCGAGCAGAGTCCTCATGACATCTGACCTTTCGGCTGGAATTGTGCCGTGCCGGCCGCCAGATCGCGACGACCAAACTGCTCGCGCGGTATTCTCCCGCCCCACGGCCTCGCCGCCGACCATCCGGCAGCCGACGGTGGGCGGTTACTTCTTGTAGCGGTTGCGGCCGATCAGGAACCCCGCGATGAACCCGCCGGCCGCCGCGATGGCCAACGCTATCGCGAGCGGCATCGTCGGTGAGAGGAAGAGGAACTTCACGTCGACGCTCTGCCAATTGGTGAAGATGAAGATCAGCACCACAACGGCGATGACGATGCCGCCGATCGCCCTTCCGCTCAGGCCCTTCTTGGCCGGTGCCGCTGGCTGGGACATGCTCCGCCTCCGAGGTGGTCGATCGCCGGGACCGCGGCGGCCCCATGGATGTGGGCGCATACCGGGTCGCTGCGCGACCGGAAGAGCCCGCATCAGGACAGTAGTCCGGCGATTCGGCTCATTTACAGGGCCCAAAGGCCCACCACCGTCGCGGCGTCGCGATGGCTCAGCATGTCGGAGCCGGAGTCCCGTTGATCACCGTCCCGGCGCTTCGCGGACGAATAGTGCGCTAATTCACACCGATCGAATCGACCGCCGCGGACGCAGGTCCACCGCATCCGGATCGATGCCAGATCCTCACCACCGCAGCCGATCTGACGCGATGGACGGGGATCGATTTCGGGTGGATCAGGGCCGCCGCAGCTCACGGTCAACCCGGCACTGGGACTTTCGGCACTGGCCGGAGACGCACTCCTGACGGCACAGTTCGATCTTTCGGTGGTGAGTCCGGCAGGACCGCAAACCCGGACGGGAGGGGCCCATGCACACCACACCACATCACGCCGCGACGGACGGTCCGGCGGTTGGGTCGACCATTGCCGACGCCGGAGCGGACCCCGCATGGGCCGGCCTCCACCGGGCGCGGCTGGGTGACCGGCCCGACGCCATCGCCGCCGCCGAGGACCGGGTGTTCCGGCTCTACCTACCGTTGGCCAGAGCCCTTGCGTCCGAATTGTTCGGTGGCGGAGCGGCAGCACCCGCGGACGTCGAGTGGGCAGCGGAACTCGGGCTGGCGAAGGCGGTGCTGAGTTGGCCGGGCGTCGACGGCCGTGGATTCACGGCCTACGCTCGCGAGGCCATCACCGCCCGGCTCGGGCAGCTGTCGTCCAGCCACCCGCATCAGCGAGCAACCGCCGCGCAGCTGTCATCGATGGTCCGCCGTTTCCCGGCCGGTGGACGCCCGAGAGGCCACTGACTCCTGTCTGGTGACTCGTGTCTCGTCGTTGGCGATCAACTTTCGCGAAAAGGCACCCGCACCGCTGACCGGGACCGCCCCCTGCTGCATCGGACCGACCCACGGGACTCCGCTCGCCGGCTGCCGGGCCCGCCGTTGTAGTTGCTGTCGCGATTGCCTCGTAGTTTGCTGTCTGAATGAGGGGGCGGTGACGTGATCCACGGGAGACCCGAGCAACCCCTGCGTCGACATCGGAGTAAGGCTTCAGGGCGTGCCCATCCGCGACGCCGCACGCAGTTCGTCGCGATGGTCACGTCCCTATGCCTCGCTTTGGCCTCCGGCTTCACCATCCTGTTGCCTGCCGTGCCAGCCGCGGCGGACGGTACGCCTGACATTTCACTGTCCAAGAGCGCGCCTGGCTCGGTGCTGGTCGGCGAGCCGGTCACTTACACCCTGACTGTGAGCAATCCCGCGGGCGCGGTGCCTGCCTTCAACCTGTCACTGCGTGACGTTCTTCCTGTCGGCATGACGTACGTTCCCGGCTCGACCACTCCGGCCGACGTCGGGGACCCGACGCTGATCGCCGATCAGCCGACCCTCAGGCAGAGCACGCTGATCTGGAGCAACGTCGCCGACCCGCCGCCGAACGGCTCCTACACGCTCAGCTTCCAGGCGCTCCCGGACCCGGCCAGCTACCCGGTCGGCGCGACCGTCACCAACACCGCCGACGCCTATGTCAATTCCAACGCTCGCAACGTCCCTGCGTTCAATCCGGACGGCACCGTCGTTCCCGGCACCGACTCCTACACCGGCTCCGACTCCGACTCCAGTTCACCGACAACGGTGTCGGCGTTCGAGGTCACCAAGTCGGAGCCGAGCCCGGAGGGCGAGCTGCTGCGGGGAGTGCACGACAACACCACCGTCTACACGCTGAACGTGCGGAACAACCCCGGTCTGCCCACCGACGGCATCGTTGTCGTCGACTACGTCCCCGCCGGTCTGGAGTTCCTGGCCTGCGGCGGCGTCGACAACACCACCAATCAGCAACCGGAATACGCCGGCGCGCCCAGCCTGACGGCGGTCCCGGCCGCCGGACCGGACTGCCGGACGCCGGACAGCGTGGACACCGTCACCAATCCCGCCGGGCTAGCCGCCGGTGTCTACACCGCGGTCACCTGGACGGTCGGCGACCTGGCCGCCGGCGGCACCACCACGATCACCTACCGGGCCGGTATCCCGTTGCAGTCCAACACCGACACCTGGCCGAACAGTCGTCCGACTGCCGACAGCGGCGACCAGGGGGCGAACCTGGACAACAACACGGGAGCCTCGACCGCCGAGGGTGCGTCCGAGCTGGGCCTGACGAACTACGTCCGCGCATCCGGCAGCTACGAGGGCTCGGTGGTCGGCGGCGGTTCCACCGTCACCGCCGAGACCGACGCGTCGGTCACGGCGGAGGACCTGGCGATGCAGAAGTCGGTATCCCCGGCGACCTTCATCCGTAACGAGGTGGCCACCTACACGCTCGTCCTGCGCACCGGGGAATACCGCCAGGTCAACGGCCTGATCATCACCGACGTGCTACCCAACGGGGTGTGCCCACTCTCGACCACCACGAACTACGTGACCGGCGCACCCGCGGACTGCGCTCCCGAGCCGGGTTTCGCGCCGATGAACGCCACCATCGATTCGGTCATCCAGCACCCGGACGGCACCTTCAGCCTTGCGCTGATCCCGACTACGGACATGGGCGCGAACGACACCCTGACGATCACCTACCAGGGCCGGATGCGGTCGACGTACACCGGCACCGGGCCGGCCGGTGGACCTGACCTGACCGGACGATCGACCGCAGAAGGCGACACATTCACCAACACCGCGACCGTCGACGGGAATTCCGCTCCGCTGCCCGGCCCCAACCCACCGGATCCGGCCCCTGACGTGATCGTGCACGACAATTCGTCGGCGACGCAGACGTCGGAAGGCGGCTCGATCGACAAACAGGTCGCGCCGCGCCTCGTGCCGATGGACTGCGGGTCCGCTGTGTACTTCAATCCAACTCTCGTTCCGGACACCCGGCCGCTGTTCCAACTCGGTGATCGCGTCTGCTTCCGGTTGCGGGTCAATTTCGCGCCGGAGAATCCTACGCGCAACGCGGTCGTCACGGACTATCTGCCGAAAGGCACCCGCTACGAGCCGGGTTCCGCGTTCGTCACCCCTGCCACCACCCTGCCGGGCGACGAGATCAGCTTCAACGAGGGGTTGGCGGCTGCCCAGCTGGCCGATCCCACGTGGCTGCTGGGCAGGGACGACGGCACCGGCGGGCGATTGGTCGATCCGGGCGCGGTGTTCGAGGTCGAGCTCAGCGCGATCATCATCACCACCGGCAACAACCCGGCCGCGCCGCAGGTTCTGGAGAACCTGATGAAGGCGCGCGCCCAGAACACCTTTGGCCAGGCCATTTCCCGGCGTGACAAGCTGGAGTTCCAGGTGGCGCCGCCGCCGCCGCTGGCGCTGCTCAAGGGCGTCGCGTCGGTGAACGGTGTGCCCGCCGGTGGGAACCCGCCGAATGTGGACAACGTGCCGGTGACGCAGGGCGCGCAGGTCGGGTTCCGCATCGACCTCTCCAACAACGGCACCGCTCCGGCCGGTAACGACCAAACTGTCAGGTCGCTGCGGGTGCTGGACGCACTGCCCGCCGGGATCACCTGCGCCGACATTTCGGCGATCAGCGACGGCGGGTCGTGCTTCGACGCCGGTGCTCTTGGCCGGCCGAACGTGCTGCCCGCGACCGCAGCGGTGCTGGACTGGACGCTGCCACCCACCGACACCATCGCACCGGGCGCCACCCGGGCACCGCTGACGTACACGATGACCGTCCCGACGGTGGAGTCGGTGTCCACCGTGCTGACGAACACCGCCGCCGTCAGCCGGTACGAGGTGGACAACGACATCGTCCAGGGCGGTGTGCCGCGTACCTCCACGTTCTTCCCGACGTCGAACATCGACCAGGCCGTCGTGCCGTCCGAACAGAACGCCCCGCCCGTCTCGGACACCTCCTCGGTCGTGGTCCCCGATGTGCTGATCACCAAGACCGGCACGACCTCGATCACCGAGCAGAACAACAACACGCCGAACCAGGCAGTCGTCGGTGAGCTGGTCACCTACGCCATCAGCGCCCGGATACCTGCCCAGACAACGGTCTTCAACGCCACCCTGACCGACCCGTTGACTACCGGGATCGGCTTCGTCAGCGCATCGGCCGGCTATTCGGCGACCGGTGTGTCGCCCGCGACGGCGCCGTTGCCGACCGGCGTCACGCTGGATCCCGCGACCGGAGCGTTGACCTTCCCGGCGACTTACGACAATGACACCGCGACCGATCAGCTGTTCGAGGTGACGATCGTCGCCCTGGTGACTACCGAGAGCAGCAACATCAACGGCGTGGTTCGGAGCAACACCGCGACCTTCGCCAGCGACACCGCGGAAACGGGTGGCAGCCCAATCTCCCCGAGGACCGCGACCTACCCGATCACCGTTGTCGCGCCCGATCCGTTGCTGCAGAAGGCGAACAACTCGACGAACGGCGTCGTCATCGGTGGACAAGTGGTCACGTACACCCTCACGGCCACGAACCCGGCAGGCCGGCCGCCGGCCCACGACACCATCGTCGTCGACTGCGTTCCCACCGGCCTGGCGTTCATCGCGTACGGCACACCGACCCAGGGCACCACCCAAAGCCCTGTACCCGGAGACGGGACCAACGGCTGTGTGTCCGGTACCACCCGTTTGCTCTGGGACGTGGGCACTCTCGCAGGCGGAGCGAACCAGACCCTCACCTACACCGTGACCGTCGAACCCACCGCCGCCGGTGGGGCGATATACGCCAACCTGGCCACCCTGACCGCTGGCACGTTGGAGGACGGCAAGACCGATCCCACCGATCCCGACAACCCGGACGAGCGGACCTTCGTCTCGCAGGCCCAGAACGTGATCGAGGTACTGGGCGCGGGTCTGCTCAAGATCGTCACCCCGAGCCGGGCCACCATCGGTCAACGTGTGTTCTACACGGTGGTCTCCGTCATCCCACCCGACGTCAACTTCTACGACTCCGCGATCATCGACCAGCTACCGGCCGGTATCGACCCATCCAGCTTGGTGCGCTCCAGGTTCGTCTGCCTGTATATCGATGCCACGAGTTGCGCGGACACGCTCAGCGGCGACGGTTCAGCCCTCACTCCGGCGCCCCAGCCCGACGGTTCGACCCTCGTGGGCTGGTTCGGCGGGACGGTAACGAGCAACCCGCTGGTGCGCTTCATCGTCGTCGAGTACAACGCCGTGGTGCAGGACATCCCGGCCAACACCGCCGGGCACACCCTGACGAACTCTGTGCAGAACAAGTGGAATCTCGCCGAGGGCCCTGACCCCACCAGCGCCGACGCCCCCTTTGATCGCAGCGGGACACCCGCGACGGCGACGGTCACCGTCATCGAGCCGTCGTTGTCCATCGCCAAGACGGTCGACGACACCACCCCGGAGCCGGGCCAGACGTTCAATTACCAAGTGACGGTCAACAACGCCAGCGGCGCGACCGTCAGCAACGCCTACGACGCCGTTGTCGTCGACCACATCCCCGCGGGCGTCGTGGTCACCCCGGGCACCATCACCGCGAGCGGTGACCTCGATGCCGCGGCGGGCACCGTCACCTGGACGCTGCCCGGTCCGATCGCTCCCGGCGACAGCGCCGTACTCGGGTATCAGGCCACCCTCGGCAACTCCACGACTTTGGGCACGGCAGCGCTGACCAATACCGTGACGGTGGAGTCGTACAAGAGCCTGCCGGACGGTGGGCGGACGTACACCGGGCCCAGCGCGACCGCGACCGTCACCCCGGCCTTCCCGCACGTCACCCCGGCCAAGGCGGTGACCAACGGCGACATCGCCTATGTGGGAACGCCTTTCGGGTGGACGTTGACGTTGACGAACAGCGGCAACGGCACCGCCTACGGTGTCGACGCCACCGACGTGCTGCCGCCGAACTGGACCTACGACGCGGGTTCGGCGCGGGTGTCGGTCAACGGCGGGCCGGCGACCCCGGTCGAGCCCACCGACACCGTCGCGGCGGTCACCCACACTCTGACCTGGACCAACCTTGGCGCCACTCCGCCGACCCAGGCGATAGTGGTGACGTATACGGCGACGCCGGGACCGGATGCCGTCATCGATCCCGGCGCTGGCTTGAGCGTGAGCCACACCAACACTGTGACCACCGCCGCCGAGGACGCGACCGGCGCCTCCGGCAACCAGACCGGACCCTACGGGTCGGGCAGCGCCACGGCCGCGGCGCACATCGCCATGGCGGACCTGGTGGTCGACAAGTCGCACACCGACACGTTTGTCGCCGGCAGTACCGGCCGGTGGACCGTCCTGGTGTCCAATGCCGGACCGGACACCGCGGTCGGGCCTTTCACCGTGACGGACACGGTGCCGCCCGGGGTCACCCTGCTGTCTGCGGCGGGCACCGGCTGGAACTGCGTGCCCGGTGCCCCGCTCACCTGTAGACGCACCGATGCCAACGAGACGCTCGCGTCGGGTGCGGCGTTCCCGGTGATCACCCTGACGGTCCGGATCAGTCCGTCGACGCCGTCGGGTACCACGTACACCAATCAGGTCCAGGTGACCGACCGCACCTACGACCCGAACCTGGCGAACAACACCGATTCCGACACGGTGACCATCACCACCGCCGCCGACCTGGAGATCGTCAAGCGGCACAGCTCGAACGCGGTCGCCGGTAATCCCCTCACCTGGACCATCGACGTCCGCAACCTCGGGCCGTCCGATTCGGTAGGACCGATCACGGTGACCGATACCCTGCCCGCCGGCGTCAGCTTCACCGCCGCCGAAGGTGACGGATGGGTGTGCGGGTACGACGTCCCGACCAGGAAGGTGTCCTGCACCAGAGCCGAGACCCTGGCGGCCGGGAGCAGCGGGCCGTCGATCCGGCTCGACGTGGTGGTGGACTCCGACCAGACGCAAACCATCAGCAACACCGCGGGTGTCACCGGCACCACGCCCGATCCCGTCCCCGGCAACAACACGTCAACCGACCCGGTCCCGCTGACCACCGAGGCCGACCTGGGCGTGCTCAAGGAACACATCGGCGACCTGATCGCCGGATCTTCCGGCACCTACCAGTTCCGCGCCGACAACTACGGCCCGTCGGATGCCGCCGCGCCGGTCACCATCACCGACCCACTGCCCGCCGGACTCACCTTCAACGGCACCGTCACCTCCGTGGTCGGCAGCTGGGCCTGCACGGGCACCACCACCGTTGTCTGCAGCCTCGACGGTCCGCTCGCCGCCGGCGAGCATGCCACCGTGCAGATCGGCGTCGATCTGGACGCGAGCGCAACGGGGACCATCCTGAACACCGCCACCGTGGCATCGCCCACCCCGGATCCCAACCCGGGCAACAACACCGACACCGATACGACCGAGTTCATCACCCAGGCTGATCTGCAGATCGTCAAGTCACATACCGGCGATGCCACCGCGGGCTCGCAACTCACCTATCAGCTTCTGGTCACCAACAACGGCCCCTCCGACAGCCCCGGAGCGATCGCCGTGACCGACCCCATCCCGTTGGGCATGAGCTACGTGTCGGCGGCAGGCACCGACTGGAGCTGCGCGGAGTCTTCCGGGTTGGTGACCTGCACCAGGGCGACTGTGCTGGCCAGCGGCGCGAGTGCGCCACCGATCGCACTGGTGGTCTTGGTCGCGGAGGATGCCGGGCCGGCCATCATCGTGAACACCGCGACTGTTGACGGCCCGCTGGTCGATCCCGTCCCGGAGAACGACCACGATTCCGACCCGACCAGGGTCAACGACCTGACGAACGTCTCGATCGTGAAGTCCGCGACGGCGACGGAGGTCCTGGCCGGGGAGAACATCACGTACGTGCTGCATGTGGCCAACGACGGACCGTCGACCGCAGACGACGTGATCGTCTCCGACCCGCTGCCCGCCTTCACCACCCTGGTGTCCGCAACCGGAGTCGGTTGGACCTGCGCGAGCACCGACGTGTTGGTCTGCACCCGTCCGTCGCTGGTGGTGGGATCGTCCGCCGACACGGACATCACCGTCATCGTGACCACTGCGAGCAGCACACCCGACGGCACCACGCTGACGAACACCGCGACCGTCAGCACCTCGACACCGGGCGACAACCCCGACGACAACAGCTCTACGGTCGACGTGCTGGTCCGGGCAGAGGCCGATCTGTCGCTGACCAAGACGCACCCCGTCGGCCCGGTTCTGGCGGGCGGAACGGTGCCCTTCACACTCGCCGTGAACAACGCCGGACCGTCGGACGCGATCGCCCCGGTGGTCGTCGACGATCACCTGCCCGTCGGGCTGACATATGTCGCCGCGGGAGGCGGCTGGAGTTGCGTCGCCGATCCGGCCACCGATACCGGACAGGACGTCACCTGCACCCTCGACGGGTCGACTCCGGTGCTCGCCGGGACCGACGCTCCCGCGTTGACGATGACGGTCGCGATCGACCCGGCCGCTCCGCAAGGCGCCTACACCAACACGGGCGTGGTGACCTCGCCGACCGTCGACCCAGACCCGGGCAACAACACCGCCACGGACGTGGTGGATGTCACCACCGCCGCCGATCTGTCGATCGTCAAGTCGCACACCGCGACCGCCCACATCGGTGACCCGCTGACCTTCTCTCTCGCCGTGCGTAACGACGGTCCTTCCACCGCAACAGATGTCGTCGTCACCGACGACATTCCGACCGGGCTGACCTACCAGGATGCGACTGGTTCCGATCCGGCCTGGACGTGCACCGCGACAGCGTCCACGGTGACCTGCGCGCTCGCCGACCCGCTGCCACCGGACACCGACGCTCCCCCGCTCGCACTGACGTTCACCGTCAGCGTCGAGGCCTACCCGACGGTGGCGAACACGTCGACAGTCGGCAGCCCGGTCACCGATCCGGACCCGACCGACAACTCCAGCACCGACATCATGACGGTCCCGGCGCAGGTGGATCTGGCCATCACCAAGACGCACACCGGTGACTTCGTGGTCGGCTCCACCGCCCAGTACTCCCTGAGCGTGGTCAACAACGGACCGACCGACGATCCCGGCCCGATCACCGTGAACGACACGTTGCCGGCGGGCCTGAGCTACGTGTCCGCGACGGGCGACGGTTGGCAATGCTCGGCGACGGGTCAGGACATCACGTGCGATCTGGCCGCGGGCTTGGCCGTCGGCGCGTCGAGTGACATCGCGCTGACCGTCGACGTACAGCCCGAGGCGTACCCGTCGGTGACCAACACGGCCACGGTCAGCTCTCCGACCGAGGACCTGGACCCGTCCAACAACACCGCGACCGACCCGGCGCCGATCACTCCGCTGGTCGACCTGTCGCTGACGAAGTCGGTGTCCTCGGCCGACGGGGACCAGGTGATGTGGCAGATCGTGGTGCAGAACCTCGGGCCCAACGAGGCGCAGGGTCCTATCACGGTGACCGACGACCTCCCGGCCGGGCTGAGCTATGTCGCCGCGAGCGGTGACGGCTGGCTGTGTGCGGTGGCCGGGCATCTGGTCACCTGTACCTATCAGGGGACGCTCGCCGTCGGCGCGCAGAGCACCGTGGAATTGATCACCACGGTCACCGCGGATCCCGGGAGCACCGTCACCAACACGGCGACGGTGACCGGCGGCAACGATGCAGACTCCACCAACAACACCGGCTCGGCGGACTTCGCTGTCCCAGCGATACCGCCGACCGAGCCCACTGACACCGGAGGTGGCTCCTCCGGCCAACTTCCGAACACCGGTGTTGACGTCCTTGATTACCTGCTGAGCGGCGTTTCCTTGCTGATCCTCGGCTGTGGTCTGCTGCTGATCTCCCGGCGCCGCCGGTTCGGCGAGCGGTGATTTAGATTTAGAGAGCGGTGATTCAGAAAGCGGTGACCGCCGGATCTCCTGGATCCCCGGTTCAGCCCTGAACCGCTTGTCGACCGTCGGTCACCGCTGGCGCGCCGAGGCTGAACCCCGCGAGCAGCCCGTCCATCTGCTTGGAGAGCGGCCGAGCGAATTCTGAACGCGAACTGGTGCACAGTCCCATGGACACCAGCGATTGCACCGTGCTGGTCGCGGCGGCAACCCCGTCCACCACTGGTATGCCGATGCGCCCGCTGATGTCGGCGGCCAGGTCCGCCATGCCTGCGGCATGGGAGAACGATCACATCGCAGTCGTCCTCGCCTGCCCTGGCACATTCCGCGGTGATCACCGCACGCGCGGCGGAGCCGGGGATTTCTTGGTCCAGATGAAGGGTTTCGGGTGGGTGTTCCAGTCCTTGATCCAGGCCCGGATGTCTGCTTCCAGTTGTTGGACCGTGTTGTGGTGGCTGCGTTGCAGGAGGTCTTCGGTGACGAAGGCGAAGAACCGCTCGACCT
>JBBQGJ010000053.1:0-25707 GCA_038322925.1 Mycobacteriales bacterium | reverse complement strand
TTCCCTGGCAGCGGTTGGCCGTGGGAGTGTGGGCATGGCGAAGCGTGGGGCACATCGGTCAACCTCGCGCTGCCGGCCGGAACGTCTGACGCATCCTGGCTGCGGGCTTTCCATGCCGTTGTTCCAGGGGTGGTACGGGCTTTCCGGCCCGAGGTGTTGGTCACCCAGCACGGCGTGGATACCCACGGCGAGGACCCGTTGACCCACCTGAACATGACCATCGACGGCCAACGAACCTCCTACGAAGCGCTGCGGGAGCTGGCCGAGACGGTGACCGGCGGTCGATGGCTGGCGCTGGGCGGTGGCGGCTATTCGTTGGTGCGGGCGGTGCCCCGCGCATGGACTCATCTCCTCGCAATCGTGTCCGGCCATGACGTCGATCCGGCCACACCACTACCCAAGAAGTGGCTCGCGCAGGCAGCGGCAGCGCGTCCCGCAATTGCGTTGCCCGTTGGCATGTCCGACGGCACACCGCACCCGGTGCAGTTCCCGCGCTGGGGCGGGGGGGTCGAACTGCCCGTCGACCTCGCCATCCGGGACACTCGCGACATCATCTATCCCCTGCACGGCCTCGACGCCGACGACCCGCGGGATTAGCAGCCGCCGGCTGGATTGGCCGTGGCCTTCTCACGCCGGCAGTCGCTGGTTGGTGACGTCCTGGCGAATCAAACCGTTGTCGCTGTTCCTTCGACGGTCGACGGATCGGTGTGGGGTTGGTAGGCGAGCCACACCACGCCGAGGGGCGGCAGCGCGAGGGAGGCGGAGTACTCCAGGTCGTCCCAGCGGATGTCGTCGGTGGTGACGTCACCGAGGAGGGCATTGCTCCCGCCGAACTCCGCGCTGTCGGAGTTGAGGATCTCCACCCAGCGCCCCTGATGCGGGAGTCCGATGCGGTAGTCATGGCGGGGGACCGGCGTGAGGTTCGCGATGCAGGCGATGCTGCGGCCGCCCGCCGACGGGAACCGAAGGAAGGACAGCACGCTGTTGTCCGCGTCGTTGGGATTGATCCAGCGAAATCCGGGCCAGTCGAAGTCCTGCTCCCACAACGCGGGCTCGCTGCGGTACACGGTGTTCAGTGCGCGAACCAAGGCCTGCACTCCGGCGTGTTCCGGGTAGACCAGCAGGTGCCAGTCGACGCTGCTGTCATGCTGCCATTCACGGCTCTGACCGATCTCGCCGCCCATGAACAGCAGCGGGCGGCCGGGATGCGCCCACATCCAGGTCAGCAGGCACCGGAGGTTCGCGAATTGTTGCCACCGGTCCCCGGGCATCTTGCCCAGCAGCGATCCCTTTCCGTGTGCCACCTCGTCGTGACTCATCGGCAGGACGAAGTTCTCGGTGAACGCATACAACAGGGCGAACGTGAGCTCGTGATGGTGGTGCGGGCGATGAATCGGGTCCTTGGAGAAGTACACCAGGGTGTCGTTCATCCACCCCATGTTCCATTTGAAGCCGAAACCGAGACCGCCCAGATAAGTGGGTCGGGACACCGCCGGCCAGGAGGTTGACTCCTCGGCGACGAGCATGACCGAAGGGTGGTGTCGATAGACCAACTCGTTGGCTTGCCTGATGAAGTCGACGGCCTCCAGGTTTTCCCTGCCGCCGAATCGGTTGGTGACCCACTCGCCTTCCTTGCGCGAGTAGTCCAGGTAGAGCATGGAGGCGACCGCATCGACACGCAGGCCGTCGACGTGGAACTCCTCGATCCAGTACAGCGCGTTGGCGAGCAGGAAGTTCCTGACCTCGTGGCGCCCGTAGTTGAAGATCAGGGTGCCCCACTCCTGGTGCTCGCCCAGCCGGGGGTCGTCGTGCTCGTACAGCGCGGTGCCGTCGAAATGCGCCAGCGCCCAGTCGTCCTTGGGGAAGTGCCCGGGCACCCAGTCGACCAGAACCCCGATACCTGCCCGGTGCAGCTGGTCGACCAGGTAACGGAAGTCATCGGGTGTCCCGTGCACGGATGTCGGCGCGTAGAACCCCGTCACCTGGTACCCCCAGGAGCCCGCGAACGGGTGCTGGGCGATCGGCAGGAATTCGACGTGGGTGAAGCCGAGATCGTGCAGGTACTCGGGCAGCGCGTCGGCCGCGTCGCGGTACGTCAACGGTCGCCACCCGCCGTCGGCGTCCTGGGTGGACCGCCACGAGCCCAGGTGGCACTCGTAGATCGACACCGGGGCATGCATCAGGTCGGTCGTCTCCCGGTGGGCGAACCACTGTTCGTCCTGCCATTCGTAGTTGCTCTGGGTAACGATGCTCGCGGTGGCCGGCGGCACCTCGGCGGCGAAGGCGAACGGATCCGCCCGCAGCGTCACGTGGCCCTGCTGAGTGACGACCTCGTACTTGTAGTGCGCGCCGGGGCCGATGCCGGGCAGGAAGATCTCCCAGACGCCGGAACTGCCAAGGACTCTCATCGGGTTGATCCGGCCGTCCCAGCCGTTGAAGTCCCCGACGACCCGGACTGCCCGGGCGCCGGGCGCCCAGACCGCGAACGACGTGCCGGGGGTGGCCTGATGCACCCGGACGTGCGCTCCGAGATGGTGCCACAGACTCTCGTGCCGGCCCTCACCCATCAGATAAAGGTCGAGCTCGCCCAGCGTGGGCCAATACCTGTAGGGATCGTCCAGGACGACCACCACTCCATCGGGGTAGGTCGTCTCCAGACGGTAGTCCGGGATGCCCGGACCCTCCACCACCCCGGCGAACGCCCCGGCGGGGTGCACGCGGCTCATCTCGACCCGTTGGCCGCCGGCCAGGATGACCATCCCGGTCGCGTCCGGGCGCCACCCGCGGATGACCACGCGCTCTCGTCCGTCGCCATCCCGTTCCGGGTGAGGCCCCAAGACATGGTGCGGATCGTGGTACTGCCCCGCGATCACCCGATCCAGGTCCGTGCGGTCCCCGACAAGGCTGAAATGTACCGCTGAATTCATGATGTGTTTCCCTCCGTGCGACGTCGGACGGGCATGGAAAACCTAGTCTGCCATAGGGGTTTCGGTCTGTGGTTTCGGTCACACCACGGCAATCCTTGTTGATATTCGGTGCGACAGTCCACGGGTGCCGCGCGAAATTTCCGGCGGCGCGCCACCTTCCGAGGATCATCGGGATTGCGGTGGCACTGCAGGAAATGTACGGGATCGCCGCGGCGCCCGCCGCGTCGGAACAACCGAGAGGATCACACAGATGACCAGCATTCCGGATGTCAGCGCCGACATCGAGGCCGCGGCGAAGCGCGTCCAGGAGTTGAGCGAGCAGGTTGCCAGCCAGGCCAAGGAAAACGGGCTCGTGTGGCTCGAGGGCTATGAGAAGGTGCTGCAGAACCTGCTCGATCTCGAGGAGGAGGCCGCGAAGAAGACCGGCGTGGACTGGGCCACCACATTGGCGACCGCGCATGCCAATTTCGTCCGGCAGACCTCCGAGGTTTTCTTCCGGTCGTTGACCACGCAGCTCAAGAGCTGACCCGCCTCGTTCCGCTCGGAATCCGGTTGGTTCTTGGGGGCCGGCGGCGTGCTCCCGGGGCTCGACCCTGGCCCGTGGGCATCGCTGTCCCTCTAGGCTGGTCGTCGTGAACTGGACTGTCGACATTCCGGCGGACATCCTGCCGACCCTGCCCCCGCTCCCGCAGGACCTGCGGGATCGGCTGGATGACGCGCTGGCGCGCCCCGCCGCGCAGCAACCGGACTGGGTGCATCCCGAGCAGGTGCTGGCGGTGCGGGCCATCCTGGAGGCCGTGCCGCCGGTCACCGTGCCCGGCGAGGTTGACAAGCTTGCCGACCAGCTGGCGGCGGTGGCCCGTGGCGAGGCGTTCCTGCTGCAGGGCGGCGATTGCGCCGAGACCTTCGTGGACAACACCGAGCCACACATCCGCGGGAACATCAGAACGCTGCTGCAGATGGCCGTGGTGCTCACCTACGGCGCCTCGCTGCCGGTGGTCAAGGTCGCCCGGATCGCCGGCCAGTACGCCAAACCGCGATCGTCGGCCATCGATTCGCTAGGCCTGCCGTCCTACCGCGGCGACATCATCAATTCGCTGGCCACGACTCCGGAGGCCAGGGTGCACGACCCGTCCCGGATGGTGCGCGCCTACGCGAACTCCTCGGCGGCGATGAACCTGGTGCGCGCGGTGACCAGCACCGGGATGGGCGATCTGGCCAAGGTTCACGAGTGGAACCAGGAGTTCGTGCTGACCTCGCGGGCGGGTGAGCGGTACGAACGGGTGGCCGGCGAGATCGACCGCGCCATGCGGTTCATGGCAGCCTGCGGCGTGGACTCCCACTCCCTGCACCAGGTGGAGATCTACGCCTCGCACGAGGCGCTGCTGCTGGACTACGAGCGGGCCATGCTGCGGCTGGACACCAGGCACAACGAGGCCAGGCTGTACGACCTGTCCGGGCACTTCCTCTGGATCGGCGAACGGACCCGGCAGTTGGACGGGGCACACATCGCGTTCGCACAGGTGCTGGCCAACCCGATCGGGCTGAAGATCGGGCCGACCACCACGCCGGAGCAGGCCGTGGAATACGTCGAACTGCTGGACCCGAACGGCCAGGCCGGCCGGCTCACACTGATCTCCCGGATGGGCAACGGCGCGGTTCGCGAGGTGCTGCCGCCGATCATCGAGAAGGTCCAGGCCTCAGGGCACCAGGTGATCTGGCAGTGCGACCCTATGCACGGCAACACCCACGAGGCCTCCACCGGTTACAAGACACGGCATTTCGACCGCGTCGTGGACGAGGTGCAGGGCTTCTTCGAGGTGCACCACGAACTCGGCACGCACCCGGGCGGCATCCACGTGGAGCTGACCGGCGAGGACGTCACCGAATGTCTGGGGGGCGCGCAGGAGATCTCCGACCTGGACCTGTCCGGCCGCTACGAGACGGCGTGCGACCCGCGGCTGAACACCCAGCAGTCCCTGGAACTGGCCTTCCTGGTGGCGGAGATGTTGCGCGGCTGAGAGGCTCAGTTTGGTGCTCAGCGCAGCAAAGAGCCGCCAGGAACGGTCTATCGACATCACCAGGCAGGTTGATCACGAAAGAGACCAGCGAGATGACGATGTACACCTGGATGGCGATCTCGATGTAGCTGGTCGCATTCCACCGGATCGCCGGCCGACGCGACAACCGCAGCAGCGCAAAGACGACGCCGAGCGGCAGCGCGAGAACACCTGACACCGCGGTGATCTGCAGCGTGTTCTGCAGGCCGTCCCAGAGGAACTTCTGCACGAAAGGCAGCGTGAGGGCTTCCACTTCTCCGCGGTCAACTGACCGTTCGCGGCGAACCGTTGCACCGCAACGGCAATGACCGCAGCGATCACCCACGGTGGACAGCACGGTCAGGACCCGGATGCGACGGCGACCGTGCGGACCTCGCTCGTCGAGCAACACCCGGTCCGCGCTCACCGCTGCACCGCCACCCGGCGCTCGAAAGCGCCGGCGATCGACCCCGAACCCAATGCGATGACGACATGAACCGGCTAGCGCATGCGCTACGGATGTGCGGGTTGTGAGGCTGGGTGCTGCTGATCCGCCGCGGTGATCGCGGCGTTCGCTCACCACCGATAGGTCACTTCTTCACGAAAGTGTCAATTCCCATACGCCCAGTGACGAAGCCCGGAGAGCGGTAGCCGAAGGAGACCTGGCATCGCTCTGAGTTGCCAACGACAATGGTTGTTAGGCCGTTGGTGGCGGCAACCGCCTTCGTTCGGGGAGCAACAATTCAGATCAGTGATGGGGGATGGCAGCAATGACGCAGCAGACGGAGTTCACCGCCTACGTCGGCCAGGTCGAGCGCGACCTCGACGGACAGATCTGGGCGGTGCTCTACTGCGAGGGCAACGTCGTCGCCCGCGAACAGGCGCGATCGTTGCGCCGGGGTAAGTGCAGGGTCACCGACATGCTGCTGTCCGCGGCCGATGCCGCCGCGGTCTCGGTGACTCCGCCCGTGCCGGCTCGCGGTCGCGCCGACCTGGGCTGCCGCGGAAGCCAGGAATCCCTCGGACGCGCAGGATGGCACCGCGGCGGTCGGTGGCGCCCCGTGCACTTGATCTGACCGGCCGACCCGCGGCCCGAGACAAAGGCCCCGACCGTGAACGCCGCAACGACTGCAAACGCGACGGCGAGCGCCCAAGGACACCGCTGGCGGGATCGAGGACCCGACCGAAGATCTGGTGCCCAGAACCACAGAATTGCGGTCACGGGGTAGGGCGTCCGGGGGGGCGTCGGGACTGCTGACACCCGGCACGCGGCTGCCTTTCCCGAGGTTTGACTCACTTGCCGCATGGCGCCGTTGACCATCGAGCCCCACGAGTTTCGGGTCGGTCACCGTCAAACTGGACGACTCTTCGTACCAGATCGATTTGAGCAACCCCGATGCCGCGCCGTTGCGGGCCGCGTCGGAGCGGTACATCGCGTCACGAGGCGAGGCCGCGAATGCCGGCGTGACAGGGCAAAGTGCATCGGCTTCGCCGCCATCAAACGATGGCTGCGGCGGCTGGTATTCGCGCCGTCGACAGGCCGGCAACAGTGACGATCGTCGAACCACCCGTCTGAACCCGGGTCGACACCGCAGGGCGACGCTGTCAGCCAGTCATATTGGGCCGAACGACGACCACCGGGCATTCGCTGTGCGCGATCAACGCCCGGCTGGTGGACCCCAGCACGAAACTGGCCAGCCCGTGACGACCCCGGGACCCGACGACGATCAGCTGGGCATCGTGGGTGTGCTCCAACAGGATCGGCGCCGGCCGGCCATGAACGACGATATGCCGGACCGTGACCTCGGGGTACTTCTCGCGCCAGCCCGCCAGCTGCTCGGACAGCATGGCGTGTTCCTCCTGGGAGCCGCCGTCGGCCACCGTGTCGGTGAACGTGTGCACCGCGAGCAGTTCGGCCTCGTGCACCGAGGCCGCGTCGAAGGCGAAGGCGACGGCCGGCTCGCTGTTCGGCGAGTTGTCCACGCCGACCACCACCGGCCCCGGCCCGCCGATGTGGTGGTCGGGATGGATGACCGCGACCGGAGCCGAGTTGTGGGTGGAGACGGACAGCGCCACGGAGCCGAGGAAGACGCTGGCAACCCGGCCCGAGCCGTGTGATCCGACCACGGTCAGCAGGGCGTGCTCAGATTCGCGGCGGATGGCGCTGATGGCGTCGTCCTGGACCAGCAGGGTCGTCACCCGCAACGCCGGATGCGCTCGACCCAGGCTGTCCGCCACGCCGGCCAGCAGCCGCTCACCCTCGTCGTGTAGCTCCTTATCCAAGCCCTCGGGGTCGGGAAGGTACCCGGGGTAGCCCAGCGCGGGAATCGCTCCGGCGTAGACGGCCGGGTCGGTGACGGCGTACGCGTGCACCAGTACCAAACCCGCGTGCCGGAGAACTGCCTCGGCCGCGGCCCAGTCGGCGGCGGCCCGCGACCACGCGCAGGCGTCGAGCCCCACCACGATGACATCGGCGCGGCCACCGACTGCCGGCGTCGTAGACGGCTCAGTGCTCTGGTGAGTCGGGTGAACAGCCATGGTCGATCCTCTCGCGGGCGCCACAGCAGTCGGTGCCTCACCTCACTTTCGTTCGCAGCGAGGGAATCGGGTTAGAGGCCAAAGGCCCACAGATCCGGGCGGATGGCCCTGGGTGATCTTCACGTTCCCGTTGTCTACCCAGGTCAGCGGTGGTGGGAGCTGGCATGTAGGCCATGGCCCGGCATGCTCGGCACGCCGTCGTGCGGCGTGGACCGATCGGACCAACGCAGCAGCGCACCCACCCCGTCCGCCAGATCCGCGTCTTCCGGATCCAGCAGGGTGATGCCGGCGTCGCTGTGCACCAGCGCCCAGGGCAGGGCCGCATCGGCCCTGCCCTGCACCGGCTCGCCGATTCCCATCGCGACCACCTCGGAGCGGTTGGCGGCCAGCTGCAGAGGCTCGTCGCCGGCCCAGACAGTCCTGGTGGAGGACGGGTCGTCGTGCAGGAACAGTTCCTCGACTTGCGCGCGACGGACGGCGTCCACCACGTCGTCGAAACCTTGCAGGGCGTCCTGCTGGCGTCCTTCGGCGGCGCCGAATCGATCCAGCAGGCCCAGTCGCACTGCCCGTTGACGATCGGCCAGTGACGACCGCATTTCCTGATCCCTGGCGGCGGTGGACGCGCCATCCGCCCGACCGCCCGATCGGAGCACGACCGCCAGCTCGGCCAGCCGCCGCGCCGCCGCACCGAGCAGGTCAGCGACGGTGACCGGATCGCCGGCCAGGAAGACGACGCCGGGATCATGGCGGGAAACCAGGCCGTCCAGCGCGCCGGCGATCTCCGCCGCGTTTCGTTCCCAGGAGTCCTCCGCCCGGGCCTGGATGCGCCGCTGGGACGTCTGACCGCCCGGCACGCGGTGCACGACGTCATGGCTGCCGTGCACTTGCATGCCCTGCTCGGTGGCACCGAAGGCGTCCACTATCGCGACGTCGGCGCCGGTGCGGTCAACTTCGGCCAGCAGGTAGGAACTTCGATCGCGCAGTGCGCGGAAGACCGGCAGCAGGTGTGGTGCTGGGCCGAACACCACCTCCTCGCGTGCCGGCGGCTGGGGGAGCACCACATCGAGCGCGATCCCATCCGGGTCGACGACGACCAGCCGTCCGACCCCACCGGCGCGCCCGGTCGGCGCCAGCACCGCCGGGCCGGCCAGGTCGACCATCGTCTGTGGCGCCTGGCGCCGCAGGAGTTCGCGCTGATGGCCGTGCCAGCGCAATTCCGTCTCGCGGGCGGACGATTCCGCGTTCCGCGAGACGTCCATGCTCACCGAGACGAAAGGCCCACGACGGCCCGACAGTTGTTGCAGCACGGCTGCTCTCATGTCACCCTCTCTCCAGCTGGACTTCGAACAAACCCTCTCTCCACCTTTACCCAAGGCGCCGCTGGTCAAGCGGCGGATCACAGACTCCGGATGAGGCCGCCGTCGCACCGCAGCGCGGTACCGGCGGATTCCGTCGAGTATTCACCGGTGGCACGGGAATCGCGCCCTGGATGGCCGGATTTCCTGCCCGATTTGGGAATCAGTGTCCGAGTAGGGTGACCACGCATGACGGTCGAGGGCCGAGTAGAGCCGGGGTCGCTGCTGGCCGGCTATCGCGTGGTCGAGCTGGCCGGAAGGGGCGGGACCGGCGAGGTCTACCGAGCCCACGACGGCCGGTTGGACCGCGATGTGGCAATCAAGGTGCTCTCCGATACCTACGCCGCCGACCTGGAGTTCCGGGGCAGCCTGATACGCGAATCCAGGCTGGCCGCGAGCCTTGACCATCCCAATGTGGTCCCGGTCTACGACGCCGGGGAGTTGGACGGGCATGTCTACATCGCCATGCGGTTCGTCGCCGGCACCGACCTCGGCGCGGAACTCGGCCGCGGCCCGATGGTGGTAGGGCGGGTCGTCGACATCGCCGGTCAGATCGCCGCAGCCCTCGACGCCGCCCATGAGCAGGGTCTGGTGCACCGTGACGTCAAACCCTCGAATGTGCTGGTCGACCACCGGGGTCACTGTTACCTCACGGATTTCGGCCTCAGCCGCACCGTGGCGGACCGTCGTGCGTCCGCCGAGGTCTCGCTGGCCGGAACGGTGGACTACGTGGCCCCGGAACAGATCCGCGGTGACCAGCTCGACGGCCGTGCCGACCTGTACTCGCTGGCCTGCGTGATCTTCGAGATGCTCTGCGGCGAGGTTCCTTTCCGCCGCACGACGGACGTCGCCACGCTGTTCGCCCACCTCGAGGAGGATCCGCCGGCCGCGCACCTGCTGCGGGCGGACCTGCCGCGCGCGGTGGACGAAGTGCTCGCCCGCGGCCTGGCCAAGGACCCCGGGCAGCGACAGCTGAGCTGCGCGCAACTGGTCGACGACGTTCGACGGGCCCTCGGCGTCGAGGTGCCTGCGAACCGCCGGCGTCAGCGCCTGTTGCTGGCACTCCTGGCGGCCGTCCTGGCGGCTGCCGCCGTGATCGTCGTGATGGCGCCGTGGCGCGCTGAGCCCGTCCCGGCCGAGCCGACCGGGACGCTGGCGCGCGTCGACCCGGCGACCGATCAGGTCACCGGGCGGATACCGGTGCCCGGTTACCCCGGTGCGGTTGCCGCCGGCCCCGGCGGGGTCTGGATGGCCGACTTCCGCGAGGGCGTGCTCTGGCGGTATGACCCGGAAGACCAAGCGCTGCAGCGCATCTCGTCGCCCGGTGAACCCAGGGACCTGGCCGTGGTCGGCGACGACATCTACGTCGCCTCCGACGGGCCGGGCCTGTTCTCGGGCAACGTCTCGCGGCACGATTCCCGCACCGGGATGCGGAAGGACGCCGTCACCATGTTGGCGTGTGCGGTGGGATCACAGGACTCCGTCATCTGGGTAGCCGGTTGCCCGTTCGTCCAGCGACTGAGCACGGGCAGCGGGCCGATGACCGAGGTCGCCCGGGTGCTGGTGCCGTTCTCCAGCCCGCTCACCGCGAAGAGCAATCGGGTGCAGCTCCGCGAACTCGCGGTCGGGGCGGGCTCGGTGTGGGTGCTCGGCGATGCCATGGACCGCCGGCTCTGGAGGCTGGATGCCATCACCGGCCAGACCCAGGCGAGCATCGACCTGCCGTTCCCGCCCCGGTCGATCGCCGTGGGCGAGGGCCTTGTCTGGATCACCGACCCGTTGGGCGACACCGTGGTACCGGTCGATCCCACCGACGACACGGTCCTCGCGGCCGTTCCGGTCGGTCGCGGCGCGGCCGGTGTCGCCGTCGGCGCCGGCGCGGTCTGGGTGGCCAACGCGATCGACGGCACGGTCTCCCGCATCGATCCCGCCCGCCGTCAGGTGGTGGAAACCGTCGACATCGGTGGGTCCCCGCACGAACTGGCCGTCGATCATGCCGGAGTATGGGTGACAACCTATGTCCAATAACCGATCTCGGCGTTTGCATGGTCGCGGTGCGGCGCTGACGGTCTCGGTGACGCTGCTGATCACGACCTTGCAGGGCTGCACGTCCCCGGCGTCGATGCCGGTGCGGATCGGTGTGCTGGCCGAATGTGTGGGGTTCTTCCGTAACCTGCGGGACGCGGGGCTGGCCGGCGCGGAGATCCCGCTGCTCGAACGCGGCGCGGCGTTGAACGGCCAACGGCCCAGCGACGGCGTGACCCCCACGACGATCGCCGGCCGACCCGTCGAACTGGTGGCCGGCTGCACCGAGGGCGGCGAATACAGCACGCTCATCGAGCAGACCCGAGTGCTGATCGAGGACCACCAGGTGGATGTCGTGATCGGCGGCACCTGGGCGGGGGACGGGCTGATCCTGCGTGAACTCGCGCGCAAGTACCAGGACACCACCTTTGTGGTCTCCACCAGCGGCCCTCGGGAGGTGACGCTGGGCGACACAGCGCCGAACCTCTTCCGCTTCGCTCCCGACATCTCCCAACAGGTCGCCGGGCTGGGCACGTTCGCGTTCCGCGATCTCGGCTGGCGGAACGCGGTGGTGGTCGCGGAGAACGACGAATCGGGGTGGGGCGGCGCGGCCGCCTTCCTGGCGGAATTCTGCGCACTCGGTGGCCGGGTGACCCAGTATCCGATGTCGGTGGACCTGCAACCACCCACCGCGACCGGCGCCGACGGACTCGCCCTGTTCTCCACACCCTTCGGCCCGCCCGCCGAAACGCTGGCCGGCTTTGCCGCCGACCCGGCATCGCCGTCAACATCGTTGGTGCTGGGCCCCGGCGTTTCGGCCGATGCCGACTACCTGCACGCTGTACCGGAAAGCCTCAGCGGGGTGGTCACTGTCGTGCCCGCCCCCGATGCGCCGGACGCCGGCGAGCGTTATCGAGCGGCGATGGCCCGGTACTTCCCCAGCGCCCCGGTCACCGGCGCGATGTCCGCCTACGTCGTCCAGGTCCACGACGCGGCCGAGGCCGTCATGTTGGCCTTGGAAGCGACGGCCGGGGTGGGGGGTGCCGCTCTGCGGGAGGCGCTCGGCTCCATCGACGCCGACCTGGTGGATGGCAGGGTGCGGGTGGATGCGAATCGCGCGGTCATCGTGTCGACGGCGCTTGCCCGGTTGGGGCCGGGCGGCACCGAGTCGATCA
This sequence comes from Mycobacteriales bacterium, assembly GCA_038322925.1. Lineage (GTDB taxonomy): Bacteria > Actinomycetota > Actinomycetes > Mycobacteriales > Nakamurellaceae > Nakamurella. The sequence goes on along the minus strand of JBBQGJ010000053.1, from coordinate 13,648 downwards.
TTCGCGCGGTGCCCGCCGTCGACCAGACATTCGGCGGAGCACTGCCGGCCGGCTATGAACCGCGGTTCGGCGAGCAGCCCTGCGGCCCCGGCATCGCGGCGCCGTGGGCGCGCTGAGCCGCACGCCTCTCGCGGACTTCGGTGGCAGTCATCCGGCACCGGCGACCGTCCAGGTGAACCTGGTGGCGGGATCGCGGGCGGCAAGACCGCCGGGCCGCAGACCCCGACGCACCAGCAATATGGGGCGTCCGCCGGCCGTCGCCAGCGCGGTTCTCGTCCGACCGACCCCTTCATGACGCCATCTCTCGGTCAGCCCGACCACCACCAGTTGGGCATCGCGTGCCGCCGCGACCAGCGCGGGTGGGTCCGGCTCCACCAGCAACGGCTCGGCCCAGACGCCGAGCGCGCGCTGCACTGCGAGCGAGGCGTTGGCCAGCATCCGGCTCGCGTCGCGTCCGTCGGCGCCGGTGAGCGCACCCATCAGGATCAGCCGGTCACCTGTCGGGCGGCTGAACCAGGCCCCGAGTTCGACTGCGGCCCAATCGTTCTCACCGCCGGCGAAGGCGACGACGACGGGACCGTCGCGCTGTTCGCCCGGGACAAGGACGGCGACGTCGCACGGCGCGCTGTCCAGCAGGGTGGTCAGCCGGGCATCCTCGAGCAAGCCGTCCGGTGCGTCGATCAGCAGCAGTTCCGCGTTCTGCTCGGCGGCCAGCCGAGCCAGGTCTGCTCCGGGCGTCGGCGAGGTGAAGGCGGCGGTGCGGGTGGTCACCCCGGCCCGGCCGAGCGCCGTCCGGTACTCCTCGAGGATCAGGATGCAAGGGTGCAGCGCGGCGACGTCCCGCACGGTGCTGGCGATGATCAACTCGTGCTGGTCCGTACCCTGCAACAGCCGCCGGGCGACCGCCGTGAGGTCCGGTAGTGCCCGGGAGTCCAGGGCGCCGATCAGCACCGTGCGGGTGCGGGAGCCGGCCGGGTCCTGAACGGCACGAGGTGCGGCGGCAGACACCCGTGGCGCAGCCGCCGACAGCGCGGTGTCCTGACGGAGGATGGCGGCCTCCAGTTCCCTGAGCGCGGCGCCCGGTTCGATCCCGAGTTCGCTGACGAGGGTGTGCCGACCGTGCCTGAACACGTCGAGCGCCTCCGCCTGCCGTCCGCAGCGGTACAGGGCCAGCATCAGCAACGCCCGCGGTTCCTCGCGCAGCGGGTGGGCCTCGACGAGGTGGGTCAGGTCGGCCGCGGCCTGCCGCGCGTCGCCGGCCGCCAGCAACGCTTCCGCGTGCCGCTCCTGGACGGCCAGCCGCATGTCCTCCAGTCGCGCCGCGCAGGCCGCGACGACGCCGTCGGCGACCGCATTGTCGGCGACAACGTCGGCCAGTGCCGGACCGCGCCACAGCGACAGTGCGCCACTCAGCCGATTGAGCGCCTCGTCGATTCCGCCTCGGGTCAGTGCCGCGCTGCCGTCGGCCGCCAGTTTCTCGAAGCGGCGCAGGTCGAACGCGTCCGCCGGGACGTGCAGCCGGTAGCCGGGGTCGGTCGTCCGGATCGACTCCCGGCCGAGTTCCTTGCGCAGGTCGGAGATGTAGCCCTGCAGCAGATTCCCGGAGCTGACCGGAGGGGGTTCACCCCACACCGCGTCGACGAGCACGCGTGCCGGAACGACCTGGCCCGCTCGCAGCAGCAGCATGGCCAGGACGGCGCGGGCGCGCGGCCCGCCGAGCCGGGCCGGCCGGCCGTCGACAGTAGCCTCGAGCGGCCCGAGGACGGCATAGCTGACCCCCACCGGTGGTGCTCCCCACGGCGTGACTCCGATTGTGCTGCCCCTCACCGCTGCAGTGTGGCGTCCAGCGGTCGTCCAGCCAACCGCCAGTGGGGCGGTGCAGCGTTGCCGATCAGCCGGCCGCGCAGGAAATGCTCGTCGACATCATCGCGAGCACCCCGACCCTGAAGGAGGATGCCATGTCCCTGGTGCGCAGAACCGCCGTCGTCGCCGCCCTCGCTATCGCCTGTACGACGGTCGGTGTCGGTCTGATCCCGTCCGCGGAGGGCGCCGGCGGCGCTGCCAGAAGCTATCGGGTGCAAGGAATCCAAATACCGGTCGCCGATTCGCCGGGTCTTTACCGGATGCAACCCGACGCCGGGCACGCGGGCCTGGTGGGGGGCTGGGCCACCACCGTGACCGCATACCACGTTTCATCACCCTGGTATTTCGAGACCGGAACGGAGAAATTCAACGGCTGCCTGGACAGGAGCGGCGACCATTCCTGCAGGAACGATCCGGCCGGGAGTATTTCGTTCAAGTACGCGGCCTGGATCAAATTCGATCCAATCACCAAGGCCGAACTGGCGGGCGGATGCGTCCACCCGGTGACCGGCGGCACCGGCGCCTTCCAGGGCATCGGGGGACTTCTCACGATGCGCGACACCCCGCGCGCCGATGGCTCGATCCTGACCACCTATCGCGGGACCCTCACCCTGTCGGCGCGTGCCGGGGCGGGTCCCCAGCCGGACTCGACCCTGCCGGAATCATCGTCCGCGCCGGCGGCCGCGAATGCCGCCGATGCCGCCACGCCGGTCCACCCGCGAGTCTGTTAACCCGAATCGCCACCACCCTGTCGCCGGACTGACCGGACCTCGGCCAGCACGGCGGCAGGGCGCAACTCGCGATCGATGACGGACTGGCCCACCTGGGTGAGGGGCAGGTTGTTGCGCCGGGCGTACCCGCGCAGCATCACGAACGCCTGATCCATGTCAAGCTCACCGTGCTGGGCCAGCACGCCCTTGGCCTGTTCGATCACGACCCGGCTGTTGAGTGCGAACTGCAGCCGCTCGTCGACGCCGGCACCGTCCCGTACCGCGCGCTCCTGCAGCACTCCGATGGTCGCGACATCGGCGAGCGCCTGGGCGGTGAGTCGATCCTGTTCGGCCAGTTCGCCGGTCTCCGTCCGGAACATGTTCAGCGCGCCGATCGTCTGGTGACGCAACCGCAGCGGAACGGCGTGCACCGAGCGGAATCCCTGCTGCATGGCCAGCGGTGCGAACTCCGGCCATCGCTCGGCCTCCAATGCCAGATCGGGGATGGACCCGGGCTGCCCGGAGTTGAAGCAGTCCCAGCACGGTCCGCGGCCGGTGCGTACTTGCAGCACCTCCAGCAGATCGGTCCGTTCGCTGGTGGAGGCCAAGACGTCCAAGCGCCCCCGTCCGTCGTCGAGCAGCAGCCCGGCGTCGGCGGCATCGAGCAGTTCCACGGTGGTATCCACCAGGTAGTGCATCAGCTCGACCAGGTCGTAGCCCGCCACCAGGGTGTCCGCCAGGATGACGAAGGCCTGGGCAAGCCGCGTTTCCCGGGCCGGGCTGTTCACCACCTCACCGTAGCCTCGCTCCCGGCCGCCGCCGCCCGTCACAGCGAGTCGCTCGGGAATCGCAGCGTCCGGTTGACGACTTCGTGGGCGACATCGGCGACCGAGCTGTCGGTGGCGAACGCGTGTGCACGCAGCCGCGCCAGAGCCGCTCCGACGGTGAGGTCGAGCTGATCCATGATCATTCCGGTCGCCTGATGGATTTCCCGCCGGCTCCGGGGTGATTCCTGCCAGGGATCCCTCGCGGGAGTCGGGTCGGGGTCGGGCGGCGGATCGATCCATTCGGCCTCCTCCCGCGCGATCGCAGCCAGGATCCGGCGCATCACTTCGATGGCCACCGTGTCGGCGAGGATCCGCGCATCACGCAGCGCCTCCTCGTCCAGCGGGCCAGCGGTGCTGCGATACAAGTCAAGGGCCCCGATGCCGGTCCCTCCGACATAGAGGGGGAAGGCGAACAGCGCGGCGGCGGAGGTTTCCCGGACCGCGGTGTTGAATACCGGCCACGGGGTGACCGGCTGTCCGTCCCGAAGGTCGGGAACCAGTACGGGGCGGCGTGACGCGAACGCCTCCCAGCACGGACCCTCGCCCAGGTCGAACTGCAGTTCGTCGATGCGGAACGCGACATCGTCACTGGCGCAGACGGTTTCGTTGTTGATCGGCCCGCTGAGGGTGCAGACGGCGGCGCCGGTCACCGGTAGCAGTTCGACGCAGGGTCCGCACAGGCCGCCGGGCCTGGCCAACGTCGTTCCGGATGCCAGGATCGCTTCCTGCGCAGCACGCAACGCCAGTGGATCACTCATCAGCACGGCCCGCCGCGCGGGCCGGGAGCTGTGACATGGTCGGCTGAGCCTTATCGGGTGCTGAGGCGAACCAGGACGCGGGACACGATGGGCATCGAGCGCAGCCGACCACGGGCGGCATGCTGGCCAGCTCAGACTATCCCCGCCCTGTCACGGCTGCCGTCCACCGAGGGCCAGGAACCGGTCGCGCCAAGGTGCGGCCCGAGGCACCGGCAGTGCCCAACTCAACCAGTAGCGGATCACGGGAGCGCGGTGACCGACACCGTGCCGCCCGGCTCGATCCGCCCGCCGGCTCCGGGGCTCTGGTTCCATACCGATGCGTCGTCGCCACCGAACACCGCGGTCACGCTCAGCTTCAGGCCGAGCGTTGCCAATTCCTGTGCCGCCTGCCGAACGGTGCCGTCGGTCAGGTCCGGCACCGGGACGGAATTGGACGGCACCAGGAAGATGCCGGCGTCAGTCGGATCGACCCTGGCGCCGGGGCCGGGGTCGGTGCGCAGGATGTCACCGGCATCGATGTCGGCGTCGAACGCCGGGTCACCGACCGTGACGGTGAAACCCGCTTCCTGCAAGGACTTCCGGGCCTCGTCCGTCGGCCGTCTGCGCACGTCGGGCACGGTCAGCGCATTCGAGACCCGCACGGACACCGCGGACCCGCGCGGTGCATCAACGCCGGCGGCCGGATCGGTGGACAGCACCACCCCGGCATCGGCGTTGGGGTCGAATGCTTCGGTGCGCGCCCCGATGGCGAAACCAGCTGCAGTCAGGCGAGTCTCGGCGTCCTGGGCGGACTTGCCGACGACATCGGGAACCTGGACTGGTGCCGGTCCCGCGGACAGCACCAGGGTGACGGGACTGTCCACGGTCAGCGATGTTCCGGCGGCAGGGTCGGTGCGGACCACCGCGCCCACCGGAACGCTGTCGTCGAACACCGGTTTCGGTCCGCGGACGGCCTTGAGATCGGCGGCGGTGAGCGCGGCTTCCGCCGTCTCCGGCCCGGTGCCGGGGGCGATGGACGGCACGGCGGGATGCCCGATCGACACCAGTACGTCGACGGTGGAGCCGCGGAGTTGCCGGGTGCCTGCGGCCGGGTCGCTGCCGGTCACCTGCCCGGTCGGCACCTGGTCGTCGTGTTCGGTGCGCACCTGGGGGACCAGTCCCGCGTCCCGGGCGGCGGCCTCGGCGGCGGACTGCGTCATGCCGACCAGAGCCGGGGTCGCCGACCACCGGCCGGCCAGCCACCAGCCGCTCGCGGCGGCGCTCACGGCGAGCAGCACCACGATCAGGATCGCGATCAGCCAGCGGGTCCGGCGCCGGCGGCGCAATGCCGCGGCGTGTGCCCGCGCCGGGACCTGCTCGGGCGGGCGAGGGCCGCCCGCGGGCAGGGCGGGGGCTGGTGCGGTCCCGGCGACCACCGGCGCCGGTGAAGGGGGTGTTCCCGGCGGCGCGGCCGCGGTGCCAGGCCCACCGGCCGCCAGCATTCTCGTTCCTCGCGGACCCATTGCCTCCGCGCCAACGACGGCGGGCAACGGGTACCCGCGGGTGCCGTCGTCGGCCGGAGGCGGCGGGATGACCGGTCGGGGCGGTCGCCGGTTGGGCGCCGGAATCGGTACCCGGCGCAGGCCCATCCTGGCGCGGATGCCGACCAGCGCAGACAGGAAGGCCGATGCGTCGCGGGGACGGGCCCCCGGATCCCGGCGGGTGGCAGCGACCACCAGGTCGTCCAGCGCCTCCGGAGTCCCTGGTGCGGAGTCGGACGGCCGTGGAACGTCGTTGTGGACATGCTGGTAGGCCACCGACATGGGGTTGTCCCCGCCGTAGGGAGGCCGGCCGGTGAGCATCTCGAAGGCGACGATGCCGGCGGCGTAGACATCGGAGCGCGGGTCGGCCGCACCGGTGGACACCTGCTCGGGAGACAGGTAGGCGACGGTGCCCAGGATGACGTCACCGGTGGCCATCGTCTGCGAGGTCACCGCGCGGACCAGGCCGAAGTCGGCGATCTTGACAGCGCCCTTGGACGAGATCAGCACGTTTTCCGGCTTGACGTCGCGGTGCACCAGACCGGCGGCGTGCGCGGCGCCCAGCGCGGCCAGCAGCGGCTCCATGATCGACATCGCGACCGGCACGGACAGCGATCCGCGCTCCCGCAGCAGGTCGCGCAACGTGCCACCGTCGACCAGTTCCATCACCAGGAAGACCAGGTCGCCGTCCCGGCCGTAGTCGTACACCGCGACGACGCCGGGATGCCCGAGCCCCGCGGCGAGCCGCGCTTCCCGCTCGAACCGGCTGAGGAACGCGGGGTCGGTGACGTAGTAGGGGCTCATCACCTTGATCGCCACCGGACGGTCGAGCCTGGTATCAACTCCCCGGTAGACCATGGACATCCCGCCGCGGGCGATCAGCCCGCCGAGGCGGTACCGGCCGTCGAGCACGGTGCCGCTCGGCAGGCCGGAAAAGGTGTCCACGACCGTCGAGTCTAAGTTGCGGCAGGGTCCGTACGGTGGCATCGACGAGCGGGGATGGCACGCTGAGCGCGTGTCCCCTTCACCGTCACCGCTCGCGCCGACCTACATTCCGGTTCCCGAGATCGCCATCCGTCTCGGGATCGTGGTCACCAAGGTCCACCAGCTGATCCGCGAGCGCCAGCTGATCGCGGTGCGCACCGACGGGGTGCTCCGGGTGCCCGCCGAGTTCGTCGATGACGGGCTGGTCGTCAAGGGGCTGCCCGGCACCATCACGCTGCTCACCGACGGCGGCTACCGCGACGAGGAGATCATCGACTGGTTGTTCACCCCGGAGGATTCGCTGCCGGGCAGCCCGATCGACGCCCTGCGGGCGAACCGTGGCCGGGAGGTGCACCGCCGGGCGCAGGCCGCCGGGTACTGAGAGCGCCGAGAAAGAGAGCACGGCGGGGTCAGCGCCTGCGGTCGGTGACGATCCCGGCCAGTTCGGTCAGCCGGGCCTGTGCCGGCGGTGCCACCGCGGGCCGGCCGTCCTCTTCCAGGGTGTCCAACGCGTTCAGCCCGGAGGCGACCAACTCGTCGATCCGGCCTTCCATCTGCTGCGTGGCTCCGGTGGCGGCGATGATGCTCGCCAGCCGCTGCACCGGGGCGCGGGGATTGCCGATGCCGGCGTCCAGCTCCGCCAGCAGGGCCGGATCCGACCGGAGCGCCGTTCGGGCGGTGGCCAGCAGCAGCGTCCGCTTGCCCTCCAGCAGATCGTCGCCGGCCGGCTTGCCGGTCACCGCCGGGTCGCCGTACACCCCGAGCAGGTCGTCGCGCAGCTGGAAGGCCACGCCGATGTCCGCGCCGTAGGTGCGCAAGGCCCCGATCGTCGTGGCGCCGGCTCCGGCGAGCGCTGCGCCCAGGTGCAGCGGTCGCTCCACGGTGTAGGCGGCGGTCTTGAACCTGTTGACGCGCATGGCATCTGCCGCCTGCTCCGCCGGTGTGGCGGCGGTCCGCGCCGCGGTGGCCAGATCCAGCAACTGCCCGGCCAGCACCTCGGTGCGCATGGCCCGCCAGACCGGCTGCGAGCGGCCCACCGCGTCCAGGGCGTGCGCGCCTGCGGTGTACAGGTCGTCGGCCCAGGCCAGCGCCAGATCACCGAGCAGCACCGCCGCGGACAGCCCGTAATGCTCCGAATCGCCCGATAGGCCGGCGTCGGCGTGTTCCTTGGCGACCGCGCGGTGGGTGGACGGGGCCCCGCGACGCCGTTCGGAGCGGTCGATCACGTCGTCGTGGATCAGCGCGCAGGCCTGGATCAACTCCAGTGCGGCGGCGACCTGCAGCACCGGTGTGTCGTCGTGCCGGCGATCTGGAAGGCCATCGGGGAGGTCATCGGACGGCCCCGGCCGGCCTCCCGCAGCGAGCCATCCACACCAGAGGAATTCCGGTCTGATCCGCTTTCCGCCATTGCTGACGAAGTCGATCACCCGGTCCGTCAGGCCGGCCAGTCGGTCGTCGATCGCGACCACCTCCGCCCGGCGATTGGCGATCTCCTCGATGATCACGGCGTGCAGGCGGTCGGGGTCCACCCGGCCAGTGTGCCTCGCGGCCGGGTGACCGGGTTGTGACCCCCGGCGGATAGGCTCCCGCGCATGGTGACCGTCCGCGACCGACTTTCCGCGCCCGGCCCGCATTTCTCGGTGGAGTTCTTCCCGCCGGGCACCGACCCGGACGAGGACCTGTTGTGGACCGCCGTCCGCCGGCTGGAGCCGCTGCGTCCGGCGTTCGTCTCGGTGACCTACGGCGCGGGCGGGTCCCATCGTGAGCGCACCATCAGGATCACCGAACGCATCGCCGCGGAAACCACTCTCTTGCCGGTCGCCCACCTCACCGCGGTGGGGCACTCGGTGGCCGAACTGCGGCAGGTCATCGGCTCGTACGCCGCGGTCGGCGTCTGCAACATTCTCGCGCTCCGCGGGGACCCGCCAGGGTCGGATCCGTTGGGGGAATGGGTGGCCCACCCCGAGGGATTCGAGTACGCGAGCGAACTCGTGATGCTGGCCAAGTCGCTCGGCGACTTCTCGGTCGGCGTTGCCGCGTACCCCGATATGCATCCGCGCTCGCCCGACGTCCAGACCGACACCCGGTACCTGGTGGACAAGATCAGGGCGGGCGCCGATTACGCGATCACCCAGATGCTGTTCTCGGCCGGGGACTACGTCGCGCTGCGGGACCGGATGGTCAGGGCCGGCGCAGATGTTCCCCTGCTGCCGGGGATCATGCCGATCATTTCCTATCAGCGGCTGATGAGGATCCATCAGCTGTCCGGGCAACGGATCCCGGCGGACCTGGCCGCGGAACTGGAAGCGGTGCAGGACGACCCGGCCGCCGGCCGGCAGGTGGGCATGGAGCACGCGGTGCGGATGAGCGAGCAGCTCCTCGCCGAAGGCGCGCCGTGCCTGCACTTCTACACGTTCAACCGGTCGAAGGCGACCATCGACGTACTGACCGCGCTGGGCCTGGCGCCGGCATTACGGCGCTGAACTAGATGGACCAGGAGACCGTCCAGCGCGCCTTCGGGTTGATCTCCGTCGTGCTGCTGCTGGCTCTGGTCGCGGTCCGGCTGTCCAGGCGGCTGGGCATGCCGTCGCTGCTGCTGTATCTGGGTATCGGGTTGATCCTGGGCAACGGCGTCGTCGGTATCCCGTTCGACAACACCATGTTGGCCGAGCAGCTCGGACTGGCGGCGTTGGTGTTCATCCTGGCCGAGGGCGGCCTGACCACCCGCTGGGAGAACGTCCGCCCCGCGCTGGGGTTGGGCATCTCGCTGGCGACCGTGTCCGTGGTGGTGTCCATCGCGGTCGCCGGGGTCGGCGTGCACCTGGTGATGGGCTACGACTGGCGGACATCGCTGCTCTGGGGCGCCGTGCTGTCCAGTACCGACGCCGCCGCGGTGTTCTCGGTGCTGCGCGGCGTCGGGGTCAAAGCCCGGCTGGGCGCCGCGCTCGAACTGGAATCCGGGCTGAACGACGCGCCGGTGGTGATCGCCGTGGTGATCCTGGCCGGCACCGATCCGATCACCTGGCTCGACCCGTTGCTGGTTGTCTGGGAACTGCTGGCCGGGGCGGTGATCGGTGCGGCCATCGGGATAGGAGGGGCATGGTTGCTGCGCCGCGAAGCGCTGCCCGCTGCGGGTCTGTACCCGCTGGCCACCGTGGCCTTCATCGGCGGGGCCTACGCCGTCGGTTCCTTCGCGCACGCGTCCGGTTTCCTGGCCACCTACGTGACGGCCGTCATCCTGGGCAATTCGCGGTTGCCGCACCGGGCGTCAACGCTGTCCTTCGCCGAGGGGTTCGGCTGGATGGCTCAGATCGGGTTGTTCGTCATGCTCGGCCTGTACGTGGATCCTCGCGAGCTACCCAACGCGCTGGTGCCTGGCATCGTGATCGGGTTGATCGTGCTGGTGGTGGCCCGGCCCGCATCGGTCGTCGCGGCCGCCTTGCCGTTCCGGTTGCCCTGGCGCGAACAGGCTTTCCTGTCCTGGTCCGGGTTGCGGGGCGCGGTGCCGATCGTGCTGGCGATGATCCCGCTGGTCACTCGGGGCGATGCGAACTCCGACTACCTGGTCGATGTGATCGTGGTGGTGGTCGTCATCTACACCCTGGTGCAGGGCACGACGTTGCCCTGGGTGGCGCGAAAGCTCGGAGTCATCCAGGTGGGGCAGGCGGAAGAAGTGCAGGTCGAGGCCGCGCCGCTGGACGAGATGAACGCCCACGTGCTGCAGGTCACGATCCCGCAGGGCTCGCGGATGCACGGTGTGTACATCTCCCAGTTGCGCCTGCCGGCGCCGTCGGTGATCGCCTTGCTGATCCGTGACGGCGAGCCGGTGCCCGTCGTTCCGACCGTCCGCCTGCAGTCCGGCGACCAGTTGCTGGTCGTGGCACCGGAACGGGTGCGGTCCAGGACGGAGCGCAGGTTGCGGGCTGTCAGCAGGGGCGGCGCGCTCGCCAGCTGGTTCGGTGAGCGTGGGGACCGCGAGTCCGTCGAGTGATTCGGTCGGAACCGTTCGCCGGGTTTGCGACACTGGGACGGTGACCGACCGCCCCGACAACGAACCCGACCCCTCACCGGAGGCTCCGGACGCCACCCCGGCAACCGCCCCTTCGGTGGAGTCGCAGGCGCCAGAGCACCCCCGTCGGGTGGCGCTGCTTGCCGTCATCGCGCTGTCGGTGGTCGCGCTCGACCTGATCACCAAGATCATCGCCGTGGCGCTGCTGACCCCGGGTGAGTCCCCGCGCATCCTGGGCGGGCTGGTCTATTTCTCACTGATCCGCAACCCTGGCGCCGCGTTCTCGATGGCCACCGGGATGACCTGGTTGCTGGCGCTGGTGGCCATCGGCGTGGTGGTGGTCATCATCCGGATGGCGCCGAGATTGCGGTCGACGGCGTGGGCCGTGTCGCTCGGCCTGGTGCTGGGTGGCGCGTGCGGCAACCTGATCGACCGGATCTTCCGGTCCCCCGGCTTCCTGCAGGGCCACGTGGTGGATTTCGTCTCCGTTTTCGGGCCGAACGCGCAGTACTTCCCGGTGTTCAACGTCGCGGATTCGGCCATCACCATCGGCGGCATCAGCCTGGTCGTCACCGCGCTGCTCGGTATCGACTTCGACGGCACCCGCACGAAGGACCGCAAGAAGGACGCTGCTGCTCCATCATCAGGGACACCCCAGGTGGGCACGGATCGTGGCTGACGTCCGCCGGCTGATCGTCCCGGACGGGTTGGCCGGCATGCGGCTGGACGCCGGGCTGGCCAGGCTGCTCGGCATCAGCCGGACGACCGTGGCCACCCTGATCGACTCCGGCGATGTGCTGGTCGACGGCGTGTCGGTGGCCCGGTCGGAACGGCTGACCGCGGACAGCTGGCTGGAGATCACCCTGCCCGAACCCGAACGGCCGTCGGTCCTGGTCCCCGAGAACGTCGACGGGCTGACCGTGCTGTACCGGGACGCCGACATCGTGGTGATCGACAAGCCGGTCGGCGTGGCCGCGCATCCCAGCCCGGGATGGACCGGCCCGACAGTGCTGGGCGCGCTGGCCGGCTTCGGCATCGGGGTCGCGACCTCCGGCGCCGCCGAGCGGCAGGGCATCGTGCACCGGCTGGACGTGGGCACCACCGGCGTGATGGTGGTCGCGCTGAGCGAGCGCGCCTACTCGGTGCTCAAGGACGCCTTCCGGGACCGGACGGTGGAGAAGATCTACCACGCACTGGTCCAGGGTCATCCCGACCCCAGCACCGGCACCATCGACGCGCCCATCGGCAGGCACCCGACCTCGGACTGGAAGTTCGCAGTGGTGGAGGGCGGCCGGGACAGCGTGACCCACTACGAAACCCTGGAAGCCTTCCGGGCGGCCAGCCTGCTCGAGGTCTACCTGGAGACCGGCCGCACCCATCAGATCCGGGTGCACTTCTCGGCCACCCGGCACCCCTGCGTGGGCGACCTCACCTACGGCGCGGACCCGACCCTGGCCAAGGGGCTTGGCTTGACCCGGCAGTGGCTGCACGCCCGGAGCCTGGCCTTCTCTCACCCCGAGGACGGCCGGTGGGTGGAGTTCACCAGCCCGTACCCGGCCGACCTGGCGCACGCCCTCGAGCTGCTCGAGGACGGGAACTGATCGCGACCTGTAGTCGTGCCGTACGGTCGACCCGACCAAAGGGGGACCTGCCAGGTGTGACGGTCCGGTGAAACGGTGCTGCGATTCGCTGATGCTGGTGGTTTGGTGTGCTCGGTTGGTCGATGCGGCATCCGGCAGCCCGCGATCATGGATCGCTGTTGGGTGCTCCGGGATCGATGACCCAGGTGCAGGACTGAGCAAGTGCTTTCTGCGTGCGGCGTCGTTCCTTTCCATTGAGGCCAAGACCCGACTATCGGGGCGTGCGCGGCGTTTCTCGGGTGGTTATCGTCGTCGGTGCCGGTCGGCCATGCGTCACGAACGACACCGAGGGACAACTGCCGAGGTACAGCGGCTCGGAATGCAACGACCTGCGTTCTGCGGCGCACGACGAGATCTTGCGGACCCAGAGCAACTTCGGAGAGGACGCCGTCGAGATAGACCGAGATGCCGTCGTTGTCCGACTTGAAGGCACCGCTGCTAGACTAGGGCGGCGGTGCCCGGTGATCGCATCAACAGCGACGAGATCCCCCGATCCGTAATGCGCGATCCGACGGTAGAGGATCTCGTCGTCCGAGATGCTGGAGTCGTCTTCGGAGTCAGGCGGTGCGTCGTCCACTTACGTCCTGGATCTGCCAGCGGCCCGAACTGCTCCGGAGAGGGCACTGAGATGTTTCCGGGCGGCCATGATCAATTCGGACGAGCCATGCGGATCCGGATAGTCCCCCTCCACCAATACGTTTCCCGCCGCGTCCAGTCCGAGGATGCCCACATCGCCCTGCGGTCCGATCTCAATTTCCAGCGATTCACCCCCCGCCAACCACTCAACCTGCACGCCGCCGTTCGACAACGGAAAGATCTGGGGCGAGAAGGTGTCTTCCTCGGCGAGCAGGTCGAGCCAACGAATCGCAGAGCCAGCGGCAGTTTCGGCAACCTGCGTTGCACCAAGGCCGTCCCAACAACGTTCGAGCCGTAGGAGGTGGTTGAGCTTTCCGACTGCGAAATTCATCAGGCCGAACTCAGCGGCGCTGTAGCTGGGTGGGAACGTGAGAGCAATCTGTCGCTGGTCACGGCGCGGCGCACTGTCGCGTTGAACCAGGAACTTTGTCGGCTGCGATGACCACGGCTGCGGTGCCGTGGCCACACCGATGGGTGGTCGGTCAGAGAGTGTCGTCAAGACGTGCGCCCCCATTCCAGATGTCGATCATGTTCGGTCAACTCAACAAAGGCTGAAACCACTAGGCCTCAAATAAGCGAGTCGGCCGCCGGGTCGATGCCGAGGTCGAGATGATCATGCTCGCGGATGTTGGTGGCCCAGTTCGGGTGTGTGGGGGTGACTCGAGATGGGTGGGACGCGTGTGACTGGTGTTGTGAGCGTT
>JBBQGJ010000052.1:0-25927 GCA_038322925.1 Mycobacteriales bacterium | reverse complement strand
CGGCACCCGTCGGCCCGGCGTCCACCGGCGTGATCGTCACACCCGGTATCTAAGGAGCCGCCACGCAGCGCACCGATGGCTGCGACCTGATCTTGGCTGCCTGGTCACGCTGTTGGGATCGGGATCAGGTCCAGCAGCTTTGACAGCCAGTCAGTTGTGCCAGAGCGCCATCTCTCCGGGTCGGAATTCCAGCTCATAGTGTGGTCCGTGGTGGAGGCCGCCGACGTGGAAACCCTGGACGCCCGCACCCAGGCCCTGATCGACCACTACGCCGGTATCGGCATCACCTGCTGGGCTCCGCCGTCGATCCAGGACCTGCTGTACCGGGAGCTGATCCTCGGGGACACCCGCCGCGTCCAGGAGTTCACCCAGTTCCGGCCCACCGCCACATTGGTCGGCGCGTGGTTCCACGGCGGCTCTGAAGTGGGCAGCCGTACCGGCCTGTACCTGGGCGGGAACATCGGCAGCACCCCCGGCCCGTTCCGCAACCGCCTCTCCGACGCGCAGCTGGAGGGGAAGTCGATCACGACCCCGTTCCTCGGGAAGAGCGGATCTGGGAAGTCCACCGCCGTCATGCTCAGCGTCATCGCCGAAGCCATGCTCGGCGGCTGGACCATGCTGGTGGACCTCAAGGGCGACCTCGGCGGCTGCGCCACGGTCTGCGAGATGTTCGACGTACCGGTGACCCGCGTGTCCACGGACCAGATCAGCTCCGGCGCACTCGACCCGTTCCGGTACGTCGACGACCCGCACGGTGCGGCATCCGAGGTCGTGGACAACCTCTCGATGATGCTCGGGGTCAGCGAAGGGGACGACGCGGAGCATCACATCCGGCGTGCGGCCAACACCGTTGCCGATGGGCTCGTCCGCCGGAGGATGTCAACGAACGCGGTCATCGTGGCATTGGCGGAGTCGAGCGACCCCGCTGCGGTCAAGGTGGGCGAAGACCTCATGCAACTTGCCCGCGACCCGCTGGCTCGGCCGGTGGCAGGTTTCCCGGACGTGGCGGCGACGTCGTTGCCGACCACGCCGGGGCTCGTCTACTTCAAGTTCCCGAATCTCCGCTACCCCGGAGAGGACACTGCACCATCGAAGTGGAAGCCCGGGCAACGGGTGTCGATGATGCTGGTGCAGGCAGCGTTCAACTACGCCCTGTACATGGCAACCACGGTGAAGGGCATCCCCAAGTGCCTCGCGCTCACCGAGCTTCACCTGATCTCCGGCTACGACTTCGGGCGTGGACTGATTTCCGAGGTTGCCCGCACCGGTCGTGCGCGGGACGTGAATCTCCTCCTGGACACCCAGGCATGCGCTGAGCTGCTGGGCATCTCCGGTCTGGTCGACCAGATCAGCCAGGTCCACGCCTTCCTAGTGGAGACGGACGACGAGGCCGACGCGCAGGCAGTGATGCTCGGACTGGCGCCGGAGCAGGCGATCCGGAACCGGCAACAGTCCTGGGGCCAGGGCCAGTGCCTCACCCGCGACCGCGCTGGGCGTATCGGGCCGATCCAGTTCGACTACCTGCACCCGGACATCAAGGCCGCGTTGCAAACGAAACCGGAACGGCACGCTCAACTCCACGCCGTCACGGTCGAACTCGACGAGGACGAGGCGGTGACGGCGTGACGAGGCCCCTTCGTATGAAGATCCGTCACACGTTGCCCATCGCTGCACTGCTGCTCACCCTCGCGGCCTGCGGCGGCGCCGCAGATCCGGTCACGACGACACCCCCCGCGCCGTCCACTCCGGATGCGGTGGCCGCAGCCTTTGCGGCGTCCTTCGCGTCCGGTGACACCCCGGCCGCTTGTGCGTTGGCCGGTGGGAAGGCGCTGAAGTACATGACCGACAGTGGTTGGTGCCAGCGGTCCCCTGGCTGGTCCACCGGGTACTGGTCCGGTGAGCACTGCCAGCTCCCAGCCGACTCCCAGTTCGCCGCGATGGCGTACTACGCCTACCTCACGAACACACCGGTCGACCGCTTCACAAACTTCGTTATCGGCGTCACCGGCACCGCCCCGGATCTCAAGGTGACTTACCTCGGAGCCAACACCGGTGGCCACGTTATGTGCGCTGGCCACCAATGAGAGTCCTGACCGCATTCCCCCGCCGCTGCTGGCGGGTCGTCTCATGGCCGCTGCGGGGCACCTACCGCCTGCTCGCCCTGTGCTGGCTGACCGCGTTCTTCTTCGTGGGCTCCGCGCAGCTCTCAGCCGCCGACGACGGGCTGATCGTCGGCCCTGACCTTGCGAACGGCGCTGCGCAGACCCCGTTCGAGGCGGTCCCGCTGTCCGCCTACAACCTGCCGATCAACCTGTCGAAAGCGAATTACGGCGGCCCCCTGGACATCCAGGCCGGGGTGTGGGGAGTCATGAACGGCATCGAGACCGGGATCGTCTACGTGGCGATGTCCATCGTCAAGGGCGCGATCACCTGCCTGCAATGGCTGTTGAACCTGACGTTGTACCGGGACAACTCCAGCCAGATCGACCGCGCCGTCCAGGGTGTCGCGGAGCACATCTACTGGCCGCTGCTCGGCGTCTCTCTCGTCATCGCCGGGGTCACGATGTACGGGCGGATGCGCCGGGAAGGCCGCGGTTCCATCGTCGGCGATCTGACCTGGCTGCTGGCTGCCACCGTGTTGGGGATGACGCTGGTCCTGGCGCCGTCGAAGGTGGCCGGCGACATGGATGACATCCGGACACTCGCCGCGGACGGCGCGATGACCGGTTACAGCAGCTTCGCGCCGGCCGGGCAGTCCGCTGCCGGGTTCCCGGACGTGCCTGTCAGCAATGACTCTGCCGGGGCGTCCAGGTCACTGGCGAACTCGATGTGGAACACGTACGCGGTCACCGTGTGGTGTCTGGACGCTTTCAACAGTCTCGACGTGTGCCGGGACGTCGGCCACGACTACCTGACCCAGGACGAGCGTTGGAAGGCGATCAACGAGCGCAACAACAAGACCGGCGATTCTTCGACCGACGCGAACGTGCCGTCGACATGCGCCGACGAATTGAAAGGCAACTGCGACTGGTACCGCGGTCAGTCGTTCGGCCGCCTGGGGATGGTGATCTTCGGGTTCCTGCTCACGCTCCCGTTGGCGCTGATGCTGCTCGTCCTGGTCATCTTCGGTATCGCAGCCATCGTCGGGTTCCTGCTGCTCCTCCTCGTCGGCCCGTTCTTCCTGCTCACCTGGATGATCCCGGGGAAACCCCGCGCGATCGGGGTCCGTTGGTTCGAGGCGCTCATCGGCAGCCTGCTCCAGTCAGTGCTGGTCACCGTGCTCGTCGGCGCGGTGATGGTGCTGTCCGCGATGATGGCGCTGCTCATCCCCACCTACGGCCTGTTCATGGTCGGGATGCTGAACTGCGCGATGTTCCTGATGGCGTTCAAGATCCGCGCCATGTTCGACAACATGACGGGACTCTCCTCGCCGACCGGCAACGGGATCGTCTCCAGCTATGTCGCCATGAAGATGATGGGCGCAGGGTTTCGCGGCGGGAAGGCCTTCGTCAAGGGCGGAGCGAAGGCAACCGTCGGTTCCGCGCAGCTCACCGCCGCCGGGCTCCAGAAAGGCGCAGCCGGCGCATCCGTGGTTCCGGCGAAACTGGCCCAGTTCAACCAGTACGCGGCGGACCACCCCGGGCGGTTCTCGAAGATCTCTTTCATGCCGGACTCCGCGAAGGCCGGCCCGACGATGGCAGCCAGTCAGCAGACGGCCGGGCCGCGGGCCATCACATCCAAGGGCCAGCATCAGGCGCAGCACACCCCGCGTCCCGCTGGGTTCCCGCACTCCGAGCCGAAGGTCGACCCGGGCGCACCGACAGTGGTCGGTAAACCGGGCGACATCCCTGCTCCGGTCGACGCCCGCACCCGGATCAACCCGAACAGCAAGCCGACTGTCCGGGCGACCCGCCGCACCGAGCAGACCGTGCCCGGTGCCCCGCCGCTCCGGCAAACCATCCACGCACCCGCCCGGCACTCCCAGGTCGTCGTCTACGGCTCGCCCAACCGCTACGCGCCGACCAGAGGACTCAAGGATTTATCCACCGTCCCGCGTACCGCACCCCGGCCGCAGCCGCAGCCGGGACCGGAACCGCGGCGTCCTGCCGGGCAGGAGCAGAACAAGCCCCGCCCCTACCCGCAGCCCCGCCCACAGGTACCCGCGAGACCGGTGCCGGAGCTGCTCCCCGCCCGTAGGCAGCCGAAGTGAGCCTCGACCGCGACGGCTACTACCTGCCGTGGGTGCCACCCCAGGCCGAGGACGGCGACCCGGGCGACCTCGCGGAGGAGCCGCCGGTGACGGCAGACGAGCTGGCAGTTCGCCGGCCGCCTGTCGGGCTCTCCCGAGCGGAACGCCGGGACTGGATGCGGGACGAGGCAGGTCGGATCGCCCGAGCGCAGGACCGCAGTCGCCGGAACCCGTTGTCCCGCACACCTCCTCGCGGACTTGGCCGGGCCGGCAGACGGGCATGGCGGCAGACCGACAAGGCGGCCCGGAAGGACTGGATGGCCAGGGAACGCGCGAAGCGCGGAGCGGGGGGACCGGGTGCGCTCATCGCCGCGGGTGTCCTCGCTGCGGTGCTGCTGGCCCGGACCTTCCTGTTCAGTTCGGCCGATCCGACGGTCCACTCATCATCCGATCAGGTTCCTGTCTCGACGGTCACCCCCACCTTCGCCGCGGCCGCGCCTACACCAGTAGGCCCGCAGGCTGCGCTGCTGGCCTGGTTCACCGCGGTCTGCCCGTCCGCCCCGGACGACCCCCAATCCGCCAGGCTGGCCCGCTCACTGCCCCTGATGACAGCCGCGGCCGCGGCCGCGGTGAACACCGCCCCAACCCCACCCGGTGCTGTCTGGTCCTGCAGCAACATCACCGCCACCACGGGCCCCGCGACCGCCGACCAGGCCGTCGTCTACTACAGCGCCGACATCACCGACGACCGAGGCACCCGCACCCGGAGCGAAGCCCGCACCGTCGAGTTACACAACGGCGAGTGGCTCGTCGGCCCGCTCACCGGCACTGCGGGCTGACGTGGCGATCGGCCGGGCGGTACGTGCCCTCGGGGGCCGCCGCGTCCCCTGGTGGGTGTGGCTGCTGTCGGCCAAAGCGGTCATCGTCGGCATCCTGGTCGTCGTCTGCGGGCTGGCCGTCGTAGGGGCGGTCGGTAGCAGCGGAGCCCAGCAGCCGGGCTCCGCCTGCGGTACCCCTGGCGGGTCAGCGGTCACCGGCCGGCCGGTAGCAGTAGCTGGCAACGCTCCAGGCCTGACCGCGGAGCAACTGCACAACGCGCAGGCCATCGCCGGGGTCGCCCTCGGGTTGGGGCTCGGCGAACCAGGTGTGGTGATCGGCATCGTCACCGCGATCACCGAATCAACGCTGGTCAACATCAACTTCGGTGACTTCAACTCCAACGGCACCATGACCACGTCCCGGGGCCTGTTCCAGCAGATCGACGCGTGGGGACCGCTAGCTGACCGGCTGGACCCGGTGAAAGCGGCGACGATGTTTTACACCGGCGGGCAGGCCGGGCAGCGGGGACTGATGCAGGTCCCCGGCTGGCAGCAGATGACCGTCGCCGCCGCGAGCCAGGCAGTGCAGGGCTCCCAGTTCGCGTCGGGCTCCAACTACCAGTCGAACCTGGCGTGGGCGCAGAGCATCACCACATCACTCATGGCCGGGCAACCCGCAGCGTCAGCGAGCCTGGTCAGCGGGCCCACCACCGCCGTTATCGCACCCCTGCCGGCGGCGCCGCTCCCCGCTGCCTGCGGCGCAACCCCCGCCGCCGGTGCACCCGCCGGTGCCGTACCCGTCAGCCTGAACGGCCCGGTCGTCACCATCCCCAACGACCCGAACGTCACTGCGGCGCTCCGCGGCCACCAGTTGGCCACCGGATCCACCGGCATCGCCAAAGGACTCGCCGCCGGGTTCGCCGTCCTCGGCATGCCGTACGTGTGGGGCGGCGGCGGAGACGGCGCCGGACCGAACAACGGGTGCGCCCGCGGCGCCGGTCAGCTCAACTCCTGCGGTTCGACCATCGGATTCGACTGCTCCGGCCTCACCGCGTACGTCATCGTCCAGGGCGGATTCCCGTCCCCCGGCGGGAACTCCGGTGCGCAAGCCCAGCCGGCGCACGCGGTGGCCTGGGCGCAAGGCGCACCCGGCGACCTGATCGTGTTCCCCGGCCACGTCGCCGTCTTCCTGGGGGATGTCGCTGGCGTCCCGTACATCTTGGAAGCCTCCGACGTCGGCATCCCCATCCACGTCGTGCCCCTCACCCGCACCGACCACGGGTCGTCGATGTACCGGTACTGGTCATGAATTGAATCCTTACAACCGTGGAATGCCCGTACCCCCACCAGGTTCCGGGGATTGGGGCGGATTCCCGGCGCCCGACAAGGTTTCCCGTTTCCACCCCAGCACCCACCGAGGAAAGGAATTGAACTGATGTCGTTCACCGCTCAGTGGCAACGCTGGTGGCCGTTAGCGGCCGCCGGAGTCCTGACGGCACTCGCGTTCGTCATCCAGCCCGGGCTCGTCGGTGGAATGCCGCCCGTGGTGGTGGCGCTCGTCGCAGTCCTGGTCGCCGGCGCCTTGTGGGGTGTCATCGAGATGATCGCGCGGCAGTTCCGCCAGGCGGACGGCAGGCCGTTGGCTGTGTATCCGCTGCACCGGGCGTACGCGGCGGTGGCGTCCAGGCCGTTGGCGTGGCTCCTGACGACACCGTCCGCTTACGGGTGGCTCGTCGCGTGGCTCGACCTCGGCGGCTCCCTGCCGGCGGTCCAGGCATGGCAGGACGCCGCGGGGATGACCTCCGCCAACACGATCGTGGTGCTGCCGCTGGCGCTCGCGTTGCTGGTGTCGACCGGCGTACTCCTGGCCCTCGTCATCGTGCGGCGGTCCATGCTCGGGCTGCTCAGTGCGCTGGTCTTCGCCGTGCTCCTCGCGTTGTCCGGCCGGCTGCACCTCACGCCGCCCGCCGAGTACGCGCTGATCTACGGCAGCGGCCTCGTTGTCGGCGCCGGCGCTGCTTGGTGGTGCCGCCGGCATCCCCGGTCTATCGATCCCCGTACAGAGAATAGGAGCGCGTGATGGGCACCATCAGCGAGATCGGCCAGATCGGTCGGACGACCCTCTTTACCCGCTTTCAGGTTCGGCTGCGGGCCATCGCCGCGGTGCTGGCACTGCTCGGCGCGGCCGCGGCGTTTGTCGTCGGCGAGGCGGTTGTCGCGTGGCTGTTCGGCCTGGTACAGCTGCGCCCGGACTGGAACTGGATCGGGTTCAAGGCCGGCGAGGGGCCACTGCTCGACCCGACCGGCACCTCGACGGCGCACCTGCAGTTCCCTGTCACGGTGACGTTGCCGCCGCTGGACCCGTGGTGGCCGGCGCTGCTCATCGCGGTCCCGCTGTTCGCACTGTGGATGCGGTACGTCGTCAACCGCGGCGTTCTTGGCCGGTTCACCGGCAACCTCCGGCACCACGGCCTGGCCACCGCGGCGCAGATCCGTAAGACGTACGGACCGCACGCCGTGCGGAAGTCATGGAAGTACGCGCTCCCGACCAGCACCGCAGCCCAGCGGTTCCTGACCGCCACCTCCGCGATGGGCATCCACCTCGGCCAGGCCCTCACCCCCGCCAAAGGCGGCGAACTGTGGGTGAACCTCGAGCAACGGGTCCGGATCATCGCCCGACCCGGTTGGGGGAAGACCACCAGGCTGCTGATCCCGATCATCCGCCAACTCCACGGGCCCGCGCTGATCTCCTCCACGGAACCCGAGATCTTCACCTCCACCGTGTTGGCCCGCGCCGAGCGCCGGCTGCCCGGCCGGTTCGGGTACCGCCATCCGGCCCGCAGCTACCCGATCGCGGTCGTCGACTGCTCCCCCGACAACCGGATCACCCACGGCAAGTACGGCGGCGTGAAGTGGAACCCGATCCCCGGCTGCGAGAACTTCGGCGTCGCCACCCGCCGCGCCGAGGCCCTCATGAAAGGCGTCGACAACTCCAGCCAGACACAGGACAACGCCGCCGCGAAGTACTTCGAGGAAGTCGCGGCCGCGGTCGTCGCAGCGATGCTGCACGCCGCGGCACTCGACGGTGACATCGAACTCGACGACATCGGCGGCTGGATCTCCACGAGCACCTACGCACGGGCCGACACCATCCTGGAAGCGCAAGGCACGAATCTGACAGTCACGCTCGACGCGGAACCGGTGGCCCTGATGGGTATCCGGAAGTTCCTGGACAAGGCCGGCGGCAAAACCACCGTGCAGGTCGAGGCGTCGGTGCTGAAAGGCATCGCCAGCCTGCTGTCCCTGGAAGGCCGCACCATCTGCGGGCAACGGACAGGACCCCAGTTCGACCTGGCCGAACTGATCCGCGCGCAGGGCACCCTGTACCTGCTGGGCGAACCGGACCGGATGCGAGTCGTCCGGCCGCTACTGTCGATGATCGCCGCCGAGGTGTTCGTCGCCGCCGAACACGTCGCCCGAACATCAGGCGGACGGTCCCCGGCGTTCTACGCGGTCCTGGATGAACTCCGGTCCGGGGTGCGGGTCGCGACCCTGCCCGACATCGCGTCGGAGAAACGGAAGTTCCGGATCGGGTACCTGTACGCCTGCACCAACGGCGGCGACGAAGCCGCCCTGTACGGCGAGGCCGACGCTGCCCGGCTGAAAGCCGCGACCAACACTGGCCGACGTCCCGGCCGTTTCGCGTCTTGCCGGAAGCGCAGTCCCAGTCGGCGACGTCCGGGTCGTGCCGGGGCAATTCGGCGTCGGCCGGAACAATGCCCAGTTCCTTCTGCCGGGCGAACAACCAATTCCCGGTAGTCATCCGACCCGTCGTCGACCTTCCAGGCGTACATGTCGACCGACTCCAGTCGCCCGCGATTCATAACGAAACCGTCGGCGGGCAACGGACCTAGCGGATCAGAAGGGGGCCGGCAAATTCGGCCCGCGGGATTGGCTCGGCACCGCCGAGCGCCTGCGGCAAGACAGCCTTTCGCGTCTCGACGGGGTGTAATGAAACCTGTCGCAGGTGTAACGGAAAGGTTCGGTGTGCACGCCGAGCTGCCAGAGACATGTTGCACGGAGAACTGTCGCGAGCTGACGGACCACCGCTGGCCAATGTGCCGGCGAGCAGGCCGAGCACCGCGATACCGGTGATCATGATCATCACGCCAGGCCAGTCGCCCGGCCGTGGTTTCGGGCAGCTAGTGGAGAAGGCGACACCAAAGCGGTGATGCCGGTCGACCTAGGTCATCGGGCCCCTCAATCGGAGGCCAAGGTCCCTACCCCGCGTCCTCCGTCCGGCCGATACTCCCAGGCGGGAAGCATGCCTGACTTCGCAAGCCTGGGCCGTTCGGCGCCGCACGCGGCCACAAGGGAGGACGTTGTCATGGTCCAACAGAGTCCTGATCAAAGCACGAGCGGTGCCGCCAAAGGACAGGGGTTCCAGCTCGGCGGCGGAGTGATCGCCTCGCTCACCGGAGTCGGGCTGCTGCTCATCTTCATGATCCAGAACACCGAGGACGTCACGCTCAACTTCCTGGTCTGGAGCTTCACCTGGCCGCTGTGGCTGTTCAGCGTCGTGATGGCGCTGTTCGGAGCGTTGGTGTGGTTCGGATTGGGCGTCATACGTCGTCATCGGCGCCGCAAGGCGCGCCGCGACGACCGACGGGACTGACCTGCCACCAGACTGCTGTTGCTTCTGCCTCGGGCTGCGTCGCGCAGAGGGCCGGCCGTTTGCGGGCACTGCGGGCCGCGCTCGGCCGCGACGCCGACAGGGTTGTGTTCACCGACATGGCCAACCTCGGCAGCAACCCGGCCAGGATCATCCCCGCCTGGCGGGGTTCATCGACCGGTACCGCCGGTCGGGCAACCGGTCCGTGGGGTCGGTGTCATCCTGACCAGGCACGACTTCCACGGGAAATGGAACAGACCCTCACCCCCGCCACCAACGACACGCCCAAACCAGACCACTGTAATTGATCGCGGGCTCTAGGCCCGAAGATCAGGTTCGACTGATCACCCGAGCACACATGGCAACTGAGCCGACCTTGGGTAGACCTACATGATCGTCACCTTGTCGACCGAATCGACTTGCTCACCCGCCTCCGATCGGATGGTCTCGCTGCCGCTGGCCGTCGACGGAGGCCGTGGGCCGCGACGCAGCGCACTCGCCGCCACAACCGCGGCCAGCGCCGCGATCACCGCCAACAACAGCGCGACCCACAGGCTCGGATCGTCGAGCGAGACCAGGATGATCACCAGCACGACCGCGATCAGCCCTGCGCCGACCTGGATGCCGAGCCGCCACCGCGAGTCCTCGACCCGACCGGTCAGGCCGCGCAGCCAGGCCCGCAGCGCCGTCGCGGACTTCCACGGGCTGAAAATCCAGGCGACCGCCGCGATCACCACAGAGGCGATCAGGATGGCCCTGATGGTCGAGCGCAGGTTGACTGTCAACTGCGCGGCGAGGGCCTTGGTGACCTCCGGCTGGGACGGCGCCGCGCCGACCAGGTAGGAGCGGCCGAGCATCAACCCGATGGCCAGCACCACCATCGACACGGCCAACCACACCGCCACCCGGAAGAGCCCCGTGATCCGGCTCGGCGCAATGGCGATCGACGCCAGCAGAAAGATGATGGCCAACCACGGCAGCAAGGTGCCCAGCGTGTTGAGCAGGTCGTAATACCCCTGGATCTTCTTGACATTGGCGTTGTTGGCGATGTCGAACTGCACGGGGACGTCGGGTATCTGGGAGGCCCAGGCCACGCCGTTCGACGTGAGCTTGTTCTTGATCGTTCCGATCAACGAGCCCAGTTTCACGCTGACCCCGGCCGCCGGGCCCGGGTCCTGACCGGTCATCACATTGACGAAGGTCTTGTGCGCCTCGGCATTGGCGGTTCGCCAGGCGTCTGCGAACTGCTGGCTCGTCAGTATCTTGTGCACCACGTTGGTGACGACGTCGGTGACCTGCGCCCGCAGCATCGGGGCGAAGCTCTCCGCGAGCGTGGCCAGCTTGGGCGGCAGCCCCAGGCTGGTCAGCTCGTCGCCGAGCCTGTCGGCCAGGTTGAGGTTCGTGATCGCGTCGTCGATGGCCGACACGGCCCTGTTCTGGGCGGCGTCGATCACCACCGGGTCGGTGGCCAGCGGCCCGACGGCGTCGAGGTAGGCCGTCTCGTCGGTCACCAGATTCTTGGCCCAGCCGGCCGCGACACCCAGTGGCGCCAGCACACAGCCCAAGATCAACAGCACGATGGACGTGATGCGCCAGACGCGAGCCTGCGGTCCGCGCTCGAGCACCCGACGGAAACCCGCGGCGGCGCCCTTGTCCGGGACCGTCGCCGGCTCCCGCGTCAACGATGTCGTTGATGTCGATGTCGATACAGGTGCGGTCGGCAGGTCGGGGGCATCCGGCGAGGGCTGGACCGGGGGCAGCGGTTCGGTCGGCGGAGTCCCGCTGGGCGTGTCCGACATGTCCCCCACCTCCGGAATGGTTCTGCTGGTACTGCTGTGACCGGATGTTTCCGGCCCACCACACGCTGGCGCCTCACCCGTCAGGGATGAAGTCACCGAATCCGTGCCGTTGAGAGAGTCTGGTGACGATTCGCGGCCGTGTTGTCGGCCACGAATCAAACCTGCGGTCGCAGCGACGCCGGTGACGGGGTTCAGTTCTGCCCTCGGCACCGAGTCGACGACAACGCGCTCGCACACGTCGGCCCGCGGAGAACGGACACCGATCATGAACCGACGCAACCGATACGCCCGCCGCCGCCGGTCCACTCGACTCCAGCGGCGCTGCGCCCAAGGCCTTTTCGGGGAGAGCGGGACAAACCGTGGGAGGCTACGCGGCTTGGTCCTGCCGGTGGGGGGTGTGGTTGAAGTCGGGGTACCAGCGCCGGTAGTCGTCGGTGAGGGTGTCGTTGAGGACGCGGGTGCGGATCTGCAGTAGGAGGTGCGCGCCTCGGGCGCTCCAGCGCATCTGCTGTTTTTTGACCATGCGTTTGCTGATGACCTGGTTGACGGCGGATTCCACGAACGAGGTGGAGATGATCTCGCCGGCGCGGTAGCGCTCCCCGTAGTTGGGTATGGGCGGGGGCGTTCGCGGCGAGGTACCCGCCGAACTCGCGTACCGCCTTGGCGAGTTTGTCGTGCCGGTCCTTGTCTTGCTGGCCGCCGGTGTCCTCGTCTTCGAGGTCGGTGGTGATGTCGTCGACGGTTTGCAGCGAGCGAAAGACGTTGCCGTGCCACAGAAACCATTTCAGCCGTTGCAGCTCGGCGGCGAGGGTGGCCGACTGCTCGGGTGGGACACGCAGGCCCTTGGCCAGCTGGGTCAGCACGGTGATCCGCATCGTGATGTGGAACCAGTCCAGCAGGTGCTCGGCCTGCGGGTTGAGGTAGCGGGGCAGGTCGCGGATGTCTTCGCCGCCGTCGGTGAGGAAGGTGACCTGCTGGTTGGCCTGCATCCCCTGGGCGGCAAGCACGTCGAACAGTCGCCGTTTGGGTTTGGTGTCGTAGGTTTGCACGTACCCGAAACAGCATGACCCACCGTCGGCGGGCATGGTCTTGCCTGCGATCACCTCGAACCAGCCGTCTCGCCGGGTCCGTTGGGTGCTGGAGTGGACGTAGCCGCCGTCCAGGCCGACGACCAGCGGCAGGTCCGGGCGGGGCAGCTCGGCCCAGTCGGCGGGGCTGCCGGTGATGAAGCTCGATTGCTCGTCGCCGAGTTCGTTCTCCAGGCGTTGTGCGGTGGCCTGCACCTGCCGCCGCACCGTGGTGGCGTGCAGGACCCGGCCCAGCGGCAGGATCTCGTTGAGCAGGTCGGCGGACAGCCCGTAGGACACCAGCCCGGCGAAACGTGCCTGCAGGTAGGACAACTCCGGGGTGGTCCGCTCGCGGAGGGTGGCAGCGAGCGGGCTGAACGTGCGGGCCACCCGCGGTGTGCAGGGACAACTCCACCAGCGGGGGCTGTTCAGGCGCAGCACGCCGAACAGCGTGCGCACCACGATGCGCCGGCTGTCCTTGTGCCCGTGCGGGATGCCGCAGTCCGGGCACGCGGCCTGGGCGGACAGCGCGGCGGCGACCTGATGCTCGACCACCGTGTCCTGTACCGCGGCGAGCAGGTCTTTGGCCTCCTGCAGCTGCAGGCCAAGGGTTTCCGGCGCGAGGGCGCCGCGTTGCACGGTGAACGCCTCGCGCACCACGGTTTCGGTGTCGTCATCGGCGTGCAGCACGATCTGCACGGTGATCTTCATGCCGCACTCGCCCCGGTCGCGGGCAGTGCTGCCAGGGCACGGTTCACTGTCCGCCGGTCGAACCGGTCCACACCCAGCAGCGGGAGAAGGGCGGCGAGTTCGGCGCGGTGCTCGCCGAACCGCGTGAGGTCCTCGGCTTCCAGGAGCAGGCTCAGGATCTCGGCCGCCCGGATGGCCGCGGCCAGCACGTGATGGGGCTGGGTGCTTTCGAGGAAGGCCCGCACCCCGCCGCTGTCCTCCGGCGGGGCGGCCCGGCGGCCACCGGTGCAGCGCGGGTAGACCCGGCCGGGATCCTTGACCAGGATTTGCTCCAGACGCAGGTCCAGGCGCCAGCCATCGGTGAAGTCGTAGTCGTAGACGAACCGTTCGGTCGGCCGTAATCCCAGGTCGGCGACATGAACCTGGTGGGGATCGTCGCGGAAGCCGACACCGCCGACGTAGCCGATGCCGTACTCGCCACCCTGGACGACGAACCGATGCAGGTGAGTGCCCGTCCAACCGAACGCGATCTGCAACACCGCGTGCAGACCGGCGATGGTGGTGTCGGCCCGGACGAGCAGTCGCCGCCAGATCAGCGGGCTGACGCCGCGCACCACCACCCGCAGCTGGTACACGCTCTGTAGGGGTGCGGGCGGCATGGTGTCGGGCATGGCGCCCATCCTCGCGCTGCGGACGGATGGCCCCGGGCAGGGCGCCTCCCACGGTTTGTCCCGCTCTCCGCATGGGTCGCGCGCCGCCAGCGGGTGACCTTGCTCCTGCAACAAACTCCCCCATGGCGGACAAAAGGGAAGAACCTCGCGGCGGACCGCGCTGGCTGGACGTCCAGCGGATCGGACTGCTCCGTGCCGTCGTGCTCACCCTGGTGGGCCTGGCGGTCGCCGGCGTCGTGGTGGGGGGGTTGTTCACCCGGCTGCTCCGCGGGGACTGGCCGTGGCAGGTCGGCGCGCTGGACGAGAGCACCCCCGGCAAGGACACCACCCAGATCGTGCTGACCGTGATCGCCGGCCTGGGCGCCGCGGTCGCCCTGGTCGTGGCCTACCGCCGGCAACGTGACGCCGAGCTCGCCCGCTTCGACGAACGGTTCGCCGCCGCCGCCGCCGCCCAGCTCGGCGCGCCCACCGCCGCCGAAGGGCTCGCCGGCGTGTACGCGATGGCCGCCCTCGCCGACACCTGGGAACAACACCGACAGCAATGCATCGACGTCCTCTGCGGCTACCTCCGGCTGCCCTACGACCCCACCAACACCCTGTTGAAAACCGTTGCCAGCGAACACACCTGGCCCATCGGCACCGCCACCGGCAGGGAAACCCGCACCTACGAACAACTCCCCAACGACCGCGAGGTCCGGCTCACCATCATCAGCACCATCACCCGGCACCTCCGCGACCCCGCCGACGGCGGCGCCCCGACCTCGAACTCCTGGCAGGGTCGCGACCTCGACTTCACCGGCGCCACCTTCGACGGCGGCGACTTCTCCCTGGCGAGGTTCTCCGGCGGCCGGGTCACCTTCGCCGGGGCGGCGTTCACCGGCGGCAACGTCGCCTTCGGTGGGGCGGAGTTCACCGGCGGCCGGGTCACCTTCAACGGGGCGAAGTTCACCGGCGGCGATGTCACCTTCACCCGGGCGCAGTTCACCGGCGGCGAATCAGCTTCGACTGGGCGGAGTTCACCGGCGGCTGGGTCACCTTCGACGCGGCGCGGTTCACCGGCGGCACCGTCACCTTCAACTCGGCGGAGTTCACCGGCGGCACGGTCGCCTTCGACGGGGCGTGGTTCACCGGCGGCCGGGTCAGCTTCGACGAAGCCGAGTTCGCCGGCGGGGTGGTGACCCGGGACAAGGCGGAGTTCCGGGGCTGGCCGACCCCCGAGTCCGAGCCCGAGCCGACCCAGGACGATGCAGGATAAGGGCACTATCCTGCGCATTACATCTGCT
This sequence comes from Mycobacteriales bacterium, assembly GCA_038322925.1. Classification (GTDB taxonomy): domain Bacteria; phylum Actinomycetota; class Actinomycetes; order Mycobacteriales; family Nakamurellaceae; genus Nakamurella. The sequence continues at coordinate 10,738 of JBBQGJ010000052.1, read as the reverse complement.
GCGCTATTCCACTGGTGTGTGACCACGCCCAATGGCCTGGCGCAAATTAAACGTTTGCTCGGCTACATGACCAAGCTGACCGTGGGCCGACAAAGTCGATAGCTTCGTCATCAGGTCGGGGACGGCCGACACACATCGGCGATGGCGTCCTTGGACATCAACATCCCGCGCCCGGCACAACCGACTGCTCGGCAGCGAGATCCTGGGGGGGGCGGCTGCCGGTCGAACGTGGTCGCCGGCGCGGACCGCACCGGCGCTCCTGGCCGCCGTTCATCGACCACTGCCATCCCCGCGCCGCCTCCCCGTCGTGCCGCAGGCACACGTCGCCCGACAACCACCCCACCGGACATACGTTTCCTGCGTGCTCCGCCGCGTTGTCCCTCTGTAGGGAATCGCGTGTTCGAGTGTCGAGCGGGACTTTGGACCCTATTTCGTGTTGCGGCAGTGGGTGGACGCTCGTGAGGCCGATCGAATTGACCAGCGTGAGCACTTGGGCCTCCACGTCATGCCGGGGCCGAAGGTCAGGTGCCGCATTCGTGCGCGCTTCGCAGGGAGCCCTCGATGGCTACTCACACAAAGCTGTCGCTACACCAGAGAGTGATTGTTCTGCGGATTTGGTGTGCGGTTCTTGTCGTTGGGGTCACGGCGTCATATGCGTCGCACGCAGGCTCCCGTCGGTGGGCCTCCAGGGGGAGGCGCCTATGAGGAGACCCGTTCTCAGATGCGGAACTCATCTACTAGGCAAGGAGGAGGACAGCGATGAGGTCCATCGTGCGGGCGCCGTTGGTGTTCGTGGCTAGCATCGCCCTGGTGCTTATGGGCATGATGGTGGCGGCGACGCCCGCCGCTGCAGCGGCCAGCTTATCGCTAGATCAGTCTACGCCGGCGCGCGTCAAGAACACTGGCACAACTCTGACCACTGCCATCTTTACACCGCCGGCCGGCTCGGTGTTGGTCATATCCGTCCAAACGAACGGGTCCAACAACGATGACGTTAAATCTATTGCAGTCAAGGACAATCTGACAGCTCGCTTGACCTATAACCTAGTTCAGACCAAAGGCAATACTACGAATGACGTCTACGCAAAACTATATTGGGCGGCTGTACCTAATTCCCAACCCATGACTGTTACCGCAACTGTCGGCGGCAAGAGTAACGACTACAGCATGCTCTCCGTACTTGTATTTACCGGTGCAAATACGGCAGCTCCGATAGGTGCTTCGGGCGGCGGCAGGGGGGCTACCGGGGTTATCAACGATTCGTACAACGCCACCGCTGATAATTCCTGGGGGTGGCTTATCTATGGAGATTGGATGCAGCGCGGCGTACCTACAGTGCCTCCAGGTGAATCCCTCTATGACTCATACAATGTCAACGGTGAGGACACCTATGCGCTCATCAGACAAAATAGCACGACAACAACAGCCGGCGCTCGGGTGACGATGTCCACCACGTCACCTACATCAGGCACCCGAACGACACATATTTACTTCGAGGTGGTACCAGCAGTGTCGCAGGGTCCTTCCACTCCGGTCATTTCATCGTTCAAGGCTTCCCCGACGACAATCAGTAAAGGCCAGTCTACTGCCCTGTCCTGGTCAGTCTCAGGCAATCCTGCTCCGACTTTGACCATAGACAATGGCGTGGGAGATGTGACCGGTCTGACGTCACGAACCGTTTCCCCGAGCCAAACCACGACATACACCCTGACGGCGACAAATACCGAAGGCTCGACTTCATCCGCTGCTGTGGTTACTATTGTCCCCCTTGACACAGAGCCGCCGACGGTACCGACTAACCTAACGGCCACCGCTGTTTCGAGTTCGCAAATCAATCTATCCTGGACAGCCTCAAGTGATAATGTGGGTGTCACCGGCTACCGCATCTTTCGGGGAGGAGTAACGGTAGGTACGTCGGCAATCACAACCTTTGCTGATACAGGATTGGCCGCCAATACGCTTTACTCCTATACCGTTCTGGCATATGATGCCTTTGGCAATGTTTCAGCCCAATCGTCTTCAGCTTCCGTAACGACGTTGCCTTCGAGCACGTCAGGACCGGAGCCTGCCGGGTGGTTTGCAGGTGACCCGCATGTGCACCGGAGCTGCGGAGGCTCTCCGGAATCAGTCGCCAGCATGCTGGCAAAAATGGATGCCCAAGATCTGCGATTTATCTCACTGCTCGCAGATTGTGGTAACGGCGAGGTTCAGAATCCCACTACTGACCTGCAGTTGGTCAATGGTCAGGATGCCTCTGTCTCAACTTCTGGCCGTACTGTCCACTGGGATGCTGAATGGCATTGGGATGCTACCTACACACAGTATGCCCATCAGGCACTCGGCGGCCATATAGTTGGTCTCGGGCTGAACCAGGCATCTCAGATCTGGCAGGAGTACACGTATCCGGTCTTCAACTGGGCACACGAACGAAATGGAATCGCCGGATTTGCACACATGCAATATCTTCCTACCGGCATTCCCCAAAGCCTGGATTGCTGCACACCAATTGAATATCCTGTTGAGGTAGCGCTGGGATCTGCTGATTTCATCTCTGAAGATGTAAGTACATCCGGCGATACTGCAATTCAGGCCTACTACAGATTGTTGAACACGGGCTTCCGGCCCGGTTTTGCAGCGGGTACGGATTATCCCTGCGGGCCGAGTGTGGGATCTCTCCTGACCTATGCCCAGATAGGTAGCGGGCAAACGACTTACCGCAACTGGATAGATGCCATAGCCAACGGGCGGACAGTGATCTCACGTAATGGACACAATGAGTTTCTCAATCTGGTAGTCAATAACACAGCCACACCGGGTGACCAAGTGAACCTAGCAAGCGCCGGAAGCGTGCCCGTGACGGTCACTTGGACCGCAAAACAGAACTTGTCCGGCACCATTGAGCTGGTACAGAATGGCAATGTTGTTGCCAGCAAACAAGCGGCAGTCACTCCAGGCTCCCCCGCTACTTTGACAGCTACGGTCAACTTCGCCAAGAGCGGATGGTTGGCTGCGCGCAGGATGAACAGCAATGGACACCAGGTGCATACTGCAGCAGCATTTGTAATGGTTAACAATGCACCGATACGCACAAGCGTTGCTGACGCACAGTTCTATGAGCAATGGATGGACAACCTGTTGACGAAAACCTCCCCGGGCGGGGAATGGAATCACTTCTTTGTGAACAACCTTGCAGAGGCCCAGAACAGGTACCGCCAGGCGAAAGCAGTATTCCAGCAGATCGAGCAGGAAGCTTCGGGTCCGTCCGCTCCGGTCATTTCGTCGTTCAAGGCTTCCCCAACGACAATCACCCAGGGCCAGTCCTCAACCCTCTCTTGGTCAGTTTCGGGTAATCCTGCTCCGACTGTTACCATAGATAATGGTGTCGGAGACGTAACCGCCCTGACTTCAAAGGCAGTTTCTCCGAGTCAGACTACCACATACACTCTGAATGCACAGAATGGCCAGGGAACAGCTACTGCTACGGCAACAGTCACTGTGTCTACTTCGCCTCCCCAGACGATCTTTACCACCCAAACACCGGCCGGTTATGAAACAGATGGTGCCAGTGTCAACTATGAATTGGGAACAAGGTTTACGTCAACAGTGAACGGACAGATCGCAGCGATCAGATTTTACAAAGCTCCGAGTGAAAGCGGCACGCATACCGGACGGATCTGGAATGCCTCAGCCCAGCAGCTTGCATCTGTAGTATTTTCAGGAGAGACCGCGTCCGGATGGCAGGAACAAGCATTAACTACCCAACTCGCTATTACCGCCAACACTGAATACATGGTCACAGTAAATACAGGTAACACATACTACTCGGCCACAGACGGTGGCCTGAACTCGCAGATAGCCAATGGGTACCTAGAGACAATCGTCGGCAGCAATGGCAGATACGGTCCTGTCGGAACATATCCTACAAACTCGTGGCAGAATTCTAATTACTTTCGGGATGTAATCTTCACACAATAGCGTTCCCCAAACTCCATTTCGTCATCCCCATTGGCCGAGCGGGATTAGGTTCGCAAATGTGCCCCGCCCATCGCCACACGCTGCGCGTCCCTCCCACGATGGCCCCAACGCGCGGGTGAGGTTGAGCGGGTGTGCCGACCCCGCGACTCACTAGTCGGTGTTTCTGATGATTGATTGACTTTTTCGAGGCCGACGCGCCCACGGCGACCTTGGCCAGGATCTGCTCGGCGGTGGCGGTCCAGACGAAGGGTGGTGCCCGGCGTTGTGCGCGTTCAGGTATTCCTGGATCTTGGCGATGAGATCGGGGTGCGTTAGGACCCGTTCGAGAAGCCTCACGTACCACGCGGGCGACCTCATGCCGCTCGAGAAGGTCATCCGTGCCCGGCAGGCGTACGTGCCCCAGGTGATCGAGCACGCAGTAACCTGGGAAGACAATTGCCCGAGACAGGTTGCACTGACGCGGAATCCCCGTCACCGAAAGGCGGTGACGGGGTCGCGTGACGTAGTGGACTGTCGGGTGACGTAGTGGACTTACGCGACGATGTACCCCGCAACATCGACGATGATGTCAGCCTGCCCCGACGCGCCGTTGAAGATCGCGATCTTACCGCTCGCCGATAATTTGACGGTCACCTCAGTGGACACGTTGTACCAGTTGTAACTGACCTGAGATACCTCCGGCCTCGCCACGTCAGTCGGGTACACCGTGACGTAACCGCCACCGTGGGAGTACCACGGCGACGGGACCACGGTGATGGACAGAATCGCACCGGACGCTTCGAGTACCGGGACGCCGCATTGGGGACCGACGATCATCAGATACTCGGTCTCGTTGGCGTAGAAGGTGGACAGCGTCGTCCCGTTACGGGAGTCCGCGACGCGGCACGGTGCCAGCATGACGACGCCGCCGGAGTTGACAGTTGCGGCGCTCGTGGTGGCGCTGGCCTGGTTCGTTGCGAGGCCCACCACCAACCCGACGGCGAGCAGGACCAGGGAGCAGATCACGGCCCCTATTCGGGTGCGAATGCGTTTCAGGGACATAGTTTCCTCCTCGACGGAAACTGGCCCAGGCCCCGCCGGTCCGGGCCTACCTTCCAGCTTTAGTCGCCGCCGGAGTAAACCGCCAGCGGAACCAGACAGGTGGTCGCGGGAATCACATTTCGCGATACAGATAGCAGTCGCGGTTATGGCCGCGGGGAACACGTATACGACTCATTGAAACAGAGAACGGAGATCGGCTTTCGCGTTGCCCTTGCCGATGAGGATTAGGCTATCCATCTCGTCGGAGTTCTGCCGACTGGTGGGCAAAACCGTCCGCCGCGGCGGACGCCCTGGCGGCTGCCGAGGAGCCGAGGATGAACTCAACGCGGCGATGCCTGAGCTGGAAATCCCCAAGAGCGGGTTCAATCTGAGACTCAGCTGAGCTCGGACGCTGTTGCGCTCCTGGTCTTTGCAGCGCTTGTGCGCTTGTAGCGTTCTCTAGTCAGGACAATCTATCAGTCTGGGTGCGAATCGGGCCATCATACTGCCGGTCATCATCTTTGGCGCGCTCTTTCTTGGCCAACCATTAAATACTGAGTTGCGCATCGTAGCGATACTTTCAGCTACCATCAGTCCATCAGTCAGGTATCTTAGATCCACCATCGGCAACTGCCACCTCCCCCGCTCAGCTCAGGGGGCGTCAGGCGTCTCAAGACGTACTTGACAGCAGCCGCCGGCGAGGTGCTCAGACTTCCAATCGCACTTGGTTCAACTCATCCAGTTGGTGCCTAAATCGCCGCACTTAGAGGACCGGGTCCGTCAGGCGAAGGCCATGGGTTTACGGAACTTCCCGCGCCACGCCTTTCAAGCCAACACCGCCTGGCTTGAATCGTCATGACAGCAACCGATCTCGTAGCCTGGACGAAGCTCATCGGGTTCACCCACGACCCGGACAATGCCCGCTGCGAGATCGTCGCGTTCCGCTACCGGATCCTGCACATTGGAGCCAAGATCACCCGCGGCGCCGGGTACCACTACCTCAAACTCGACCGGACCTGGCAATGGGCCAGCACCACCGCCATCGGCTGGCACAACCTGGTGCGGTAAGCCGTTGCACACCGATGCTTCTCGGGGTGGCCGGCCGGCCAGGTACTGCGGCGGCGCGTGCCGGACCGCGGCGCACCGGGCACGTCACCGCACGGCACCGGACACTGCGGCCCGTTGACCCGGTCAGCAGCCACGGGGTCACCCCGGCTTCGCCTTGCGTAGCGAAGGCGCCTGTGGGGGTGTGGGGCGGCAGCCGGTTCGGGTGTGCGCGGGGCCGGAGCCTCCGGCGGGGATCCACGTTGGCCGGTTCGCAGCCCTTGCTTCCAAGCCCGGAGCCCGAGTAGGACGTCTGCCTCTGGCGAGCCCGCCGGTGTGCAGCGTGTGCTGGTGGTGTCGGCTGAGCGCCGGCCCGTCCGGCTACCCCTGGACGGGCGGTCCGACGCCCCATAGTTCTGGGGAGGCCTCGTCATGAAGGCCACTGTCCGTGTGTTGATCTCCGTGCTGGCCCTTGTTGTCGCTGGAGCGGTCACCGCTCCCGCCGCATCCGGGGTGTCACCCGCTCCGCAGAATGCGATTGCCGCGGTGATGGCAGCGCCCGCCGCGGCGGGGGCGGTGGTGTCGGTGACACCAACACGGATCGCCGATTCCCGCACCGGTCTGCAGATCCCCGGTCCGGTGGCCGCGGTGGGCACGGCGGTGGTGCAGTTGACTGGGCGGGGTGGGATCCCGGGTATCGGGGTGGCGGCGGTGCTGGCGACGGTGACGGTGGTCGCGGCGCAGCAGGCCGGGTACCTGACGGTGTGGCCGTCGGAGTCGATCCGGCCCGGCACGTCGAACGTGAACTTCGAGGCCGCGCAGAGCATCGCGAACACCGCGCTGCTCCGGGTCGGCACCCAAGGTGGGGTCGAGGTGTTCAACGGCTCCTACGGCACGGTGCAGGTGATCGTGGATGTCACCGGGTACACCGTCTCCGGGACCCCGACCGCGGCTGGTGCGGTGGTGCCGGTGGTGCCTGCGCGGGTCGCTGATTCCCGCGTCGGTGTCCAGATCTCCGGTGCGGTATCTGCGGTGGGGACCGCAAGCGTGCAGGTCACCGGGCGGGGCGGGATCCCCGGCAACGGGGTAGCCGAGGTGGTTGCGACGGTGACCGCGGTCGGGCCGCGGCAGCCCGGGTATGTGACGGTGTGGCCGTCCCTGACCGTGCGGCCGGGGACGTCCAACCAGAACTTCCAGGCCGGGCAGAACATCGCCACGACGGTGGTCGTGCCGCTGGGCGTGGACGGGAAGATTCAGCTGTTCAACGGCTCGGATGGCAGCGTGGATCTGTTGGTGGACGTGACCGGATAAACCCTGGCCGGGATAGCGACGGACGCGGGGACGGTTGGGCCGGTGACTGCGCGGCTCGCTGACACCCGGACGGGTCCGCAGGTGTGGGCGCGGTTCCCGCGTCGGGGGCCATCGAGGTACAGGTCGCCGCACCCGGCGCGGGAGCGGTGGCAGCAGCCGTGCTGACCGTGACGGCCGTTGAGCCGCAAACCGGCGGGTACGTCACGGTGTGGCCGTCCGGTGACCCGCTGCCGGGGACGTCGAACCTGAACTTCCAGGCCGCGCGGAACGTCGCCACGACGGTCGTTGTGCCGGTGGGCGCGGACGGGGAGGTCCGGCTGTTCAACGGCTCGTACGGCGTCGTCCACTGATCGTGGACATCACCGGGTACGTGCAGTCCGGTCAGAACCCGGTCCATGGCGCGGTGTGGGCGTGGGGCGGCGGATTCCGGGGTGAACTGGGCAACGGCACTACCGCCAATAGCGCGGTACCGGTCGCGGTGTTCGGGCTCAGTGACGTCACCGCGGTCGCCGGCGGGGGCGCCGCCGGGTACGCGCTGCGCCGCGACGGCACGGCATGGGCCTGGGGCTCCGGCGTTTTCGGGTCGCTGGGCAACCGGACCGGGATCGCCAGCCCGGTACCGGTGCAGGTGTCCGGGCTGACCGAGGTCGTCGCCATCGCCGGCGGATTCGCCACGGGCTACGCGCTGCGCGGCGACGGCACTGTATGGGCCTGGGGGAGCGGGTACTCCGGCCAGCTCGGGACCGGCGACGACGAACGGTTCAGTGTCGCGCCGGTGCAGGTGTCCGGGCTGACCGACGCCACCGCCATCGCCGCCGGGGACAGCACCGCATATGCGTTGCGCAGCAACGGGACGGTGTGGGCATAGGGCAACGGATCACAGGGCCAGTTGGGCATCGGTGACACCGCCATCAACCGGGGAACACCGGTCCAGGTCTCCGAGCTCACGGACGTCACGGCCATCGCCGCCGGGGACGGCACCGCGTATGCGTTGCGCAGCAACGGGACGGTGTGGGCATGGGGCAACGGATCACAAGGCCAGTTGGGCAACGGGTTCCCCCTCAACAGCGGAGTGCCGGGCCAGGTGCCCGCGCTCAACACCGCCACGGCCATCGCCGCCGGCAACTACACCGGTTACGCGCGGCTCACCGACGGAACGGTACGGGCGTGGGGGAACGGAGCCTACGGCGCGTTGGGCAACGGCGGCACCCTGAACGGCCCGGTGCCGGTCGCGGTATTCGCACTGGCCGAGGTCACCTCCCTGGCCGGAGGCTTCTTCACCGGTTACGCGCGGCTCACCGACGGAACAGTACGGGCGTGGGGTTACGGGGTCTTCGGGCAGCTGGGCAATCAGGCCATGTCCAACAGCGCGGTGCCGGTCCCGGTATACGGACTGACCGGTGTCAGCGCCATCGCGAGCGGCGGTGAAGCCGGCTTCGCTACCACCCCTTGACGCTCCGGGGGGGTGGCTCTCGACCGGGACCTCCCTACCCAAGAGGACCGGATTGGGCGACGAAGAAGGCGTCGCGCCACCGCCCCGACCGGTACGGAGGTCGGCCAAGGCCGATCCCAGGCGAAGTTTTCATTCACTGTGGACAAGATCCGTCGCAGGTATGACCTGGAGCGGGCGGTTTTCGCGGGCGCCCGCAGCGCGGCCGGCGGACCGCTCGATTCGCCGGCCGTCGGTCGGTGTGCCGTTGGATGGTCGGATTCCTGCGTCTCATGGCCTTTGCCGGAGGCGGGGTCCGCATCGATGTTGTCGATGATGAGTTGTTCGGCGTCGCATGGATTGAGGCCGAGTCTCATCAGGTGGGCCAGGCAGGCGCGGGTGGTCTCGATGCGCCGCAGAGCTTCCTTGCTGAAGTCGGTTTCGTTGGGGCGCACACAGCAGTGCGCCGTGCTGGGCGGTCCCCGTCCCGCGGCAATGCTGGCGTGGGTCGGTGACGACGCCGACAATCCGGTCGAGCATGGTGGGTTCGCCGCAGTTGCCGATCCACCGGGCCGTATTCCAGTCGATGACCCAAGCCATCGCCCACGCCACGATGATTTTCGGCGCCCTTGTCTGCGGAGGTTTGGGTGAGGAAGCCGCCGCGGACCTGCTGCGCGGCCGGCATTTCCTTGTTGCGGGTGATGAGGGTGCGGCGTACGGCTTCGTCCTCGTCGGTCGCCTGCCTGGGCAACCCAGTCGCACTGCTGATGCCGGGGATCGGCGTTTGAGCTGGACATGCCCGTTGCCATCGGGGGTCGAAGCGGCAGTGCCTGGCGACGGTGTCCCGTCGTCGTCGGTGGCCAGGTGGGCGGCGCGGCCGGGGCAGTGAGCGTGGGTGTCCTCGGCCAGGATGTGCCCGTCGCTGCCGACAGAGCATCGAGCCCCGTCGGGATTCGTGGCGTCCAAGTTGCAGGTCGGTGACCGGCATGCCGTGCTCGGCCGGTGCGTTGATCAAGTCTCGCCCGCGCTTCTTGATGTCGCGGTCCTGGCGGGGGGGGCGGCGGCGTGCTCGAACGTCCAGGGCCGCGTTCCGCGGCCTCGCCGGCCAGTTTGACGGCGTGCTCGTCCGTTTGGTCGTCGGCCAGGAACGCGGACAGGTCCAACGTCAGCTCATGCCGACCGGCCCGGTCCGTGCAGGTCAACTGGGTCATGCGCAGGCGTCAGGCACAAGGAGTCAGGGAAGCCAGCCGACGTGCCCCTTGAGCAGTGCATAGCCCGCGAACGCCGCGATGTCCAGCAGTGAATGCGCGATGACCAACGGCCATAGTCGACGGGTGCGGTGGAAGAACCACGCGAACACGACGCCCATCGCGGCGTTGCCCAGGAACCCGCCGAACCCCTGGTACAGGTGGTACGAGCCGCGCAGCACCGCGCTGATCGCGATGGCCGCCCAGGCCGGCACCCGGAGCTGCTCGAGCCTGGTCAGCAGGTAGCCGACGACAAGGGCCTCCTCCAGGAAACCGTTCTCGATCGCGGCCAGCACCAGCACCGGGATCCGCCACCAGGTGTCGTTCAGGGTGACCGGAGCGACGGTCAGGTTGACGCCCAGCTGCACGGCGACGAGGTACAGCACCAGGCCCGGGATGCCGATCACCGCGGCCAGCGCGATCCCGGTGACCAGGTCCTTCCACGGGCGGGTGAGATCCAGCCCGAGTCGGGTCCGCAGGTTCACCCCACCGCGCCACAGCAGGTAGAGCCCGAGCATCCCCCAGGCGACCCCGGACATGATCGTGAGCAGCTGTTTGGCCAGGTCCAGCAGGGACGCCTGCGCCTGCGGGACGATGATCGAAACGGTCTGCGAGGCCAGTGGCGCGGGTGCCAGCAGCGCGTCGATCAGGCTGACCAGCGACCGCAGCCCGCTGGTCCCGAGGGTGACAAGGAACAGCACGACGATCTCGA
>JBBQGJ010000051.1:0-26913 GCA_038322925.1 Mycobacteriales bacterium | reverse complement strand
CCGGACATAGGGCCTGCGGTAACCGGCCAGCCAGCGCAGGTTCGCCGCCCGGACCGGCTCCGGCTCCCCCGCCAGCAGGTAATCCCACCCGACCCGCTCGCACACCCCCGCGGTGATGGCCGCGACCCGGTAAAACTCCTCGTCGGCCCGGTCCGCCGGCCGGCAATCGATCACCGCCGCTCGGCCGTCGCCGTACCGGACGAACAGGTCCGGCACGTGACTGCGCCGACGCAAACCCTCCTCCGCCCAGGCGAGGGCGAACGGCTGACCGGAGATCCCGCGCACCCCGGGGGTGCGGTCGAACTCCATGATGTGGTGCCGTTCCACCCAGGACTCGAACACCACATGGCTACCGGTGGTCGCCGACCACCACCATCCCGGCAGGCTCCGCTGCCCCCGATACGCCGGAATCGCCCGGACCGGGCTGGCCTCCTCGTACGGCTGATCGGCGGCCGCCTCCAGCGAGGACACGACCCGTCGGCCCCCGGCGGAAACGTGAACCACCGTCACCGCACCCGGCGCAGTCACCGGCTCCACCTGCGGGTGGACCCGCCACGGAACCTCGCCTACAGCTCTCTCAGTTCGCACGACCCAGAGGATGCCCTGCATCCACGACAGTCCCCCGTGATCAGCACGAACCGGTTCCTGACACGAACCTGGCAGCCCTGACACGCTCCTGACAAGAATCCGGCAGCCCTGACATTTTCGCTGGCACGGGACAGGTAGGGCCCGGGTAAAAAATCTTGCGGAGGATCGCCGGACCAGGGGGTTGTCAGTTACAAGGACTCTTGGGTTACCTCCGATAATCGGGACTTATGCGAGTTGGCCGGTCCCGACGGAGCTCGAATTCTCTGGTGCGGCTGGTAGTGGGTTATGCGCTGATGTCCGCTCGCGGCGGCAGTCCCCTATTACGGCGGCCTGAGAAGATCTCCGCGTCGGAGTGCGCCTGGTCGGTCAGGTTTGTCACGAGGTCCAATCCATCCGTCACGTCGAGGGTCAGTCGACTGATTGCTAGACGAACGATGTCCGAGGCCGAAAGTCCGTCGGGAAGCTGCTTGGCCGTCAGTTTCAGCCATTGCCGTTGGGCTGGCGTGAGGAAGACAGTGACCCGTTGATAGGTGGCGGCGGGTTGGCCGTTCGGCTCTGACTCGGTGCTTAGTCGCTTAGACGACTCGTCATGGCGATGAGTCTGCACGGCATTCAATCGCTCCACTAACTGTGCGCCTAGTGGCTTAGTTGCTTGGTGGGCCACTGCACGAGTCGTGCTGTTGTTCAGCGGCTCAGGCGTCTGGTGGTCTAGTGGCTCAGTCGCTTGCGCGTCTAGGTTCGTAGACGTCTGGTGGTCTAGTGGCTCAGTTCCCGTTTCGGCTGGGGTCGGTGGCCGCTTTCGGCCAGCACTCAGCATTTGGGCGGCGGTGAGTGTCTTACCCATTGTTGTGCGCTCGCATCCGATCCAGGACTTCTTTGACCAGTCCGCTGTAGGCGGCGGTGAGATCTGCGTTCGCAGCCGTGTCCCCGACCACCAGCCTGTCTGCCACTTGATCTTCTGCGGCGACTCGGCGGGGAATGGTGGTCTCGAAGAGCGGGAGGTCGCTTTCCTGCAGAGCCTCGACAACCTCGCGGGTGATCCGGGTGCGTGGTTCGGTCATGGTGATGAGCACGCCGAGCAACGGGGCCGTGATGAGGTTCTCTGTGCGGAAGTCTTCGGTCCACCCCAGGAATGCACCGAGACCGCCCATGGCGAGCTTGGTCGCGCTCACGGGGGCGATGAGGTCGGTGGCGGCTACCAGCGCTGCGAGTGTGACGAGGGAGAGGCTGGGCGCCAAGTCCAGTACCGCGTAGTCGTATTGGTCGTCGGCTGGTGCCAGGGCCCTGGCGATGCGGTCCTCTCGGCGGGTCATGGAGACCAGTTCGGTCTCCAGTGGTGCGAGGCCGAGTGTGGAGGGTAGGAGGTCGAGGTTGGTGATCCTGGTGTGGAGGATGACCTGGTCGAGGGGGACGTTTTTGGTGATGACGTCCTGGAGGTCGTAGTCGACTTCGTCGGGGTCCTCGGCGAACCAGAAGGTGGCGTGTGCTTGTGCGTCCACGTCGACGAGCAGTGTGCGGTAGCCCTCTTGTGCTAGGCCGGCGGCGAGGTTGACGGCTGTCGTTGTCTTTCCGACGCCGCCTTTGTGGTTGGCGATCGCGATTCTGCGCATGGGTTGGCCTCCTTATCAGCACGGAGACTAGGCGACTACGCACCTAGTCTCCGTGTGCCACGCCGGGGCCTTCGCGTGTTGTTGGGTGCGAGTTGCTCTGTCTTTCAGCGGAGCTTCGGTGCGCGGCCGCGGCGAAGCCTTGCCGGCGGGGGGAATGACATGCCCGCGTTGTACTTCTTCTCGTATCGGGCTACTGCCTCCGCGAGCGCGATGCGGACGAGTGCCGTCATGGACCTGACCTCGTCCGGTTCTCCGGTGAAGTCGGCGTGCCAGACGAGGCCTGACGCCCGCTCGTAGAGCGACTGGGGGATGTTGACCGTCAGCTTGAATGGGTCCTCACCAACCTTTTGCTCACCGGGGGAGAAGTCGGGGTCGTGAACAACCGGGCGCGAGTTGGGTACCGGCACGGATGGCGGTGGGGCTGGTTCAGGTGGTCGGGCCTTGGTTGACCTGCGGGGGGCGCGGGTCCGTGGCTGCGGGGGAGTGGCGGTGGTGCTCGCAGTTTTGGCGGCGTCCGATCGAGCCCGCGGCTTACGGGGTGCGCGAGCGGGCTTCGGGGTGTCGGTCGTCATCAGTCCTCCTGCAGCACGGGTTTTCGGGCGCGTTCATTCACCGGTATTACGTATTGCCGTTAGGACGCTATCCCGGGTGGCCGTATCTAGCCAGGACCATCACAAATGACTCGCCAACGTTCGCGGCGGCCGCGGTGGGTGATGGGCGCCAACATTACGGCGGTACGCATGACCGGCAAGGGGTCTGTACGGATACCGGTCCACCTATGGGGTATCCGTACGGCTGGCTCGCCGGGCAATGTGCCGACCCGTTGATACGCAATACCGGTCGACCGTCAACGGACGCCAAAGGGTGCATTGATGCAGGTCAGAGGCCCAGCCGAGGGACCAGTTGATGAACCGGAGATATTGCCGTATTACCGGTAAGTCCTCGCTGAGGAGTCGACCCTACGGTCAGAAGCGCTCAGCTGGTGGCTCGGCGCGCGTCTTCTTCACCGCTGTCGCTGGGTGGGAAGTCTGTCGGTCGTGCTCTCTTCGTTCCGCTGCCCGACAGCCTAACCACTCAAGGCAAGGGAAAGTTACCGATCCGTGATCTTGTGACCGCCGCCGGAACTGGGTGCTGCCCCGTCCGTCGAGCGGAAAGGCCAACCGACATGGATGTCCCCCCTACCACCACCGACCACCCTGCAGCACCCGCAGCGAGGCGCCGGCCGGGAGCCCCTGGTCGTCCACCCGTGACTCCGGGCGGTAGCCGACCGGTGCCGGCGATCAACCGGCGGGCCCGCTGGCCCGGGTTTGCGGTCTTCCTGCTGGCTATGGGCGGCTTGACCATCGGTCTCGGCGTCGCTGCCGGGACAGTGCCGGTTTCTGTTCAGCTGCCGGCGGTTCAGGCTGCGCTGGCCGCCGTCCAGGAATGGGCGCCGACGATCGCGAAGTTCCTGCTCGGTGCGGGGTTGGTCGTTCTGGTGATGGGGGTGTCATGGCGGCTGCTGCGGCGCCGGCGGCGGCAGGTGCGGGCCCGAGTGCTCACCGCGGCATCCGCTGCGACGCGGGTCGGTATCGACGGATTGTCGTTGCGGCGGGCGCGCTGGGCGCGGTGGGGCAGGGGACTGCGCTCGGGTGTGTTGAAGTACCGGCCGGCCGAAGCGGTGGTCGAGGACTGGTCCGAGACGCTGGCCGCGGTGTTGGCTCCGCACGTCGCTGCGCCGGTGACGGTGCGGTGGATGCCGCGGAACTGCAGGTTCGAGATCGCTCCCCGTCCTGTTGTTCCCCTCAGGATCGAGGAACGTTCGCCGCAGTTGGGCAAGCTCGTCGAGGCGCTGTCTCATGTCATCGGGGTCCTGCTGGTCGATCAGCGACGGTCGTCGGTCGAGGATGACGGTTCTGTCCAACGGTTGGTGGCTCGTTATGCGCACACCACGCGCGACATCGCCGATACCTTTCGCCAGCGGGTGCAGTTGGTGCTCGACGCCAAGGCACCGAGCCCGACGGGGTACTGGACGGTGCGGTGGGATCCGGCGGGTAACGAGGTCACGGTGCTGCCCTCGCAGCCGCTGCCGCGGCGGGCCGATTACCCGGTCCTGATGCCCGGGCGAGACCAGCAGATGATCATCCCGCTGGGTGTGGGGGATGGTGGTCAGGTCGTGTCCTGGCAGCCGGCGTTGTTCCCGCACCTGATGGCTGTCGGTCCCACCGGTACCGGGAAGACGGTGTTCCTGTTCGGGTTGATTATTTCCTGCCTGCTACGCGGGTGGGTCATCGTGCTGCTGGACCCGAAGGAGCTCAGCTTCCGGGGATTCGATCCCGAGGCCCTGGTCGGGCGGGGGTTCGCGCCGTGGGGTGGCATCGTCTCGGTGGCCACCACTGAGGCCGAGATGGAAGAAGCGATCGGGTTCTTCCACTCCAACATGCGGAACCGGTATGCCGCGATCAAGGGTTTCGAGGTCAGCGAGGACGACCTGCCGCCCGTGCTGATGATCGTGGACGAGGCCGGCGAGCTGGTCGAACGGCTCAACGAGTATCAGTCCAGTGAGGAGAAGCACCAGGACCTGCAGGACCGGGCGGAACGCGCCGGCGTGGATGCGAAGGAAGTGGTCAAGCCCAAGGGTGTGAAGAACCCCGAACTCCGCAAGGTCTGGTCCGGTCTCCGGTTGGGTAGGCAGGCCCGGGACATCGTGTGCACGGCGACTCAGCGACCCGACGTGAGTTTCATCCCGGGTGAGGCGCGGAGCAACCTGACCACCCGTGTCGGTCTGGGTCATCTGGACGGCGCGGCGTTGGAGATGGTGTTCAATACCCGGGCAATCCAGCAGCGCGTCTACGACTATGTGCTGGACCCGGTGACCGGGCAGCGGCAGCGGCAGCGGGTCCGTGGCCGCGCCACGGTCGACGTGGGTAACGGGCCGCAGACGATCCAGACGTACTACGTGCCCGATCCGGCCAAGTACGTCACCGGCGCGCTCAACGCGCAGGAAACCGTGATCATCGAGCGGCTGCACCAGTTGGTGGACGCATCGCGGCCGCAGTGGGCGCACCAGACGGAGGCGCCGACTGCCTCTGCCCGTCAGCTCGCGGCCGCAGCGCGGGAGACCAACAAGCACGTCTCCGTGGTGGAGGAAGCCCAGGACACCGAAGGCGTCGGTGTGGCGATCGACGGCGATCTGTTGGACGAGCGCCTGCCCGCCGCGCGCCTAGAGGTAGGGCAGAGCGTCCTCATCGAGGTCGACAGCGTCCCGACCCTTGTGCTGATCACGGAGATCGAGGACGACCCGTACCAGGACGACGACCTCCAGATCACCTACCAGGTCGCCGGCGAGGAGACGCGCGCCGGGCAGCTGGGGGTGACCTCCCTTGGCCGGCGCGAGGAGATTGCCGTCGTTGGGTGACTCGGCGTCGGCAAGCGAGGTTGATAGATTTGGAGCCCTGGTGAGGGGCCACGGCCAGCAAGCCTGGAGCCGCCGGCGAGCAGCTCCGCGTGGCAAGTGAATCGAGACCGGGCAGAACAGTTCGCCCTCACCTTTCATCGGTATGCGGCGCCGAGGTAGGTCGCTCGTCGCTGGTGTCCCAGGATCACTTTCCCTACCGAGCTCCTCGCGATGTTTGCCGTATTACCGGTATTACGGTTTACTGGTGTAACGCGGTGGGCGTTCGGTTGGGGGAGGTGGTTCGAGATGGGTACCGAACAACTCGACGACGACTGGGCCGGGCCATGTCATGCCAGCGGCCGGAACGCCACCGCGGACCACCCGCACGAGTCGTGGGACCTGGACGTTGGTGATGTGCAGAGCTGGCTGCGGGCGCAACGGGTCTGCCTCGAACAGTGCCCGTTCCTGGTCGCCTGCCAGGCACGGCGAACGAGGCTGTACCCGCATCCGGCGCGAAATCCGCAGGCGGTGATCTGGGCCGGGGTCGCCTACAGCGACACGGGCAGGATCCTGGACACCGCCGGGCTGCGGCGGCTCTCGGCCACCCAGCGGGGGCGGGAACTACGTGCCGAGCAGTCCTGGATCGCCACCGGGTAACCGACCGACCCGGCCGCAGCACAGGGGCGGCACTACCGTGCCTTGAATGCTGCACATCCGGCGACGGTCTGAGCCGACCGCGCGGTGGGCGGCACGGGGCTGGCCCCCGTTGCTGCGGTGGACCGCCAGGCCAGAGGTGCCGTGGTTGTTCTGGGCGCTTCACGAAGTCGCCGGCGCGGCCCAGGCCGAGGACTTCGACGCAGTGGACGACCTGCTCACCGAGGCCGGGTTGATGCTGGAAAGGGTGTGGACAGATCCACCCGCCGGCGCCCGCCAGAGCGACGTGATGTCCATCAGCACCGGGTTGTGGGCAGAGGTCCAACGGGGGAGAGGAGTGAGCGACCTGACTCAGGTCGCACTCCACGCCAGACTCCTGCGCAACCTGGTCGCGCCGGTCGCCGGGCAACTACCGGCCAGGCCGGCCCTGGCTGTACCCGCCTACCGGCCACCCGGTGACCGCATCGAAGGTGGGCACCTGCCACTGGCCGGCGCCGGCGCCGGCCGCGAATTGCAGGAGCAGTTCCTCCTGTTGATCGCCACGGTTCTGTCCAACGGCGGAGGGCACCTCGTCGATCACGCGGACTCGCAGGTCCCGCGGGGAGCCGACCCGGTGCGAACGGGATGGACCCGGCCCGGCGCAGGACCCGCCGGGACCCGGTTGGGCAGTATCCGGCCCGGCGAAGAACAGGGCAGTGGTGATGTGGTCCTGCGCCCGGGTCCCTGCCTCACCGCGGTCAGACGACACGTCCGGGCCAGGCCAATCATCACCGGGGCCGATCAGTGGTCCGTCGACGACGTCGGCTGGGCATTGGCGGGCGCCTGGCTGACCGACACGACGTTGATCGTCGAACCCGACCGGATCAGCCGCAGCCACACCACTGCCTGGCCGGTCGTTGCCGATCACCCCGCAGAGCAGGTGTGGCGGCTACCGCTCGCGGCATTCCATTCGCTCCAGTTCTTCCCCGCCCAGGAACGTTGGCAGCGGTCTGCCACCCCGCTGAGGCCCGTTCCCGATCGTTGACCGGTGTCGGCCGCCCCGTTTCCGTCCGGCTTCTCCGGCGCTCTGCCGCCGATGCCTGACGACTCTTTGAGCAGGACAAACAGGGTGCGCCAACGTCGGTGGTCCCGTTTGTTGGCGGTGCGCAGCGGTGGTCACCAACGTCGTGTGCAACATCGCTGACGAAGGTCATGGGTGCCCTCCCGTCACCTCCGCACTGCGGACATCACCACCGAGGTACCCATGACCCACGCGAAGTCAGAGAACTGGAAAGGCTCCTGCACCGTCACCCAGGCGGCCACCGCAGACTCCGAGCCCCACCTGTCCTGGGACCTGGACATCGGCGACGTCCACAGCTGGCTGCGGGCGCAACGCATCTGCACCGAGGAATGCCCACTGCTCGCCGCATGCCTACGGCAACGCCGGGAGAGTTACCCCACGTCCAACCCTCGGTCGGTGATCTGGGCCGGCGTCGCCTACAGCGAGCTCGGTCGGGTGCTGAACACCGCCGGCCTTCGCCGGCTCAACGCCGTTCAACGCAACCGTCATCATCGCGGCCGGCCGGGCCGGCCCGCGGCCGGCGAAGTTGCCTGACGTGGCTACTTCGGACCCGGGTTCGGTCGGCGTGTCGGTCGAGGCGGGTGGCACTGGTTCTGGTTCAGTACATGCCATGGCGACTCCACCACGCGGTAAGGGCGGCGGCCGAGGTAAAGGCCCTCGCAGGTACATCCCGATGCGGCTTCCCGAGGACCTCGCCGATGAGGTCATCCGTAGGGCGGACGACGCCGGTCTGGACATCAACGACTACGTGACCATGGTGATGGCCCAGGTCCATGGTCATGACGTACCGGCCTACGTGTTGACCAAGGTGGAGTCCTACTCGATCCAGCTACCGCTGGGCGCCTGACCCCAGATACGCGAAAACCCCCCTCCGGGCGCCAACCGTGGTGGGGGGTCTCGCAAAGGCCTAGCTGAAAGGAGGCCAGACCTCGGGGAGGTCTGCCGACAGTATTACTGATCGCTGGCGATGCCGGTAGTAGGGCACGCCCGTGAATCAGATTCTGATTCCGGCAGCCCTCGGCTTTCGCCAACCCACGATCACCTACCCCGGTTCAGGATTCCGTATTGCCGGTATATCGGTCGTGGTGCCCGTGGTTCACAGTGACGACGCATGTCGTCCCCCGTGAGCTACGCACCGAGGAGCATCCCATGTCACACACCGATCGACTCACCGTCTTCCTTGATGACCGGGACAACCGGGCATTGAGGACAGCGCGGATCAACGACGGCGTTCCCGCGGCGGACCGGATCCGGGCGGCCGTCCAGCTCTGGCAGCACGGCGGCCCCGCAGCCGACCGCATCGACAGCCGCGCCGCGAACCTCCGCCGCGACAGGCTCGCCCGGAACGCCATCAGCGCGGAACGAAAGATCAAAGTCTCCGTGATCCTCGGCGAAATCACGCACCGCGCGTTGGCTCAGGCGCGGATCGAGGACAGCGTCCCGGCGTCGGAACGAGTGCGTGCTGCCCTGCATCTGTGGCAACAGGATCCGCAGTTCCGTGTGGCCGTCGACGAGTTGGCCGCTGAACTCCGCCGGCAGAGGTTCGCGGACCGGCCGGCCGGTGGACACCCGGCTGTCCCTCCCGATCTGGCCATGACTGCCTCCTGACCAACGGTGCACAGCAGCACACGACGACCGAGCCAGGTGAGGGGGTGACAGCAAGCAGGTGAGCAGTCCGGCGAGAGAGCCATCCGGGTTGCCCCGGTCGTCCCTAGACCGGGTGTACCGCGCCCTGGACGAACAGGGGCGGCAACCCCGGCTTCGGGGTACCCACATCCAGGCCCGGTGCCCGCTCCACGAGGACGCCACGCCCAGCCTGTCGATCGACTGGAAATCCGCCAGCGGCATGACGCTGCTTGCCTGCCATTCGGGGTCGTGCCCGGCCGCGGATGAGAAGGACATCCTGGAAGCGCTCGGTCTGCGGTTGACCGATCGTTTCGACGCGCCCTTGCCGGACCGACCGCAACCATCCGCCCGGTCGCGACGCTCATCATCGCGGCGGCCGAGCGCTGCCCCGGCGGGGAACCGGCTCGGGCCGTTGCCCAAACGGCTCCTGCCCGGCACGGAGCCGGTGACCACCGAATGGGTTGAAGTCCGCAGTTACGACTGGGTCGATGAGCAGCAGCAGCTGCTCATGCAGACCATGCGGTACGAACGCGACGAGCACGGGATCCGCCGCAAGACATTCAAACAGCGGCACCTGGATCCGGACACCGGGCAGTGGGCCTACACGGCGTCCACCCGGCGGGTGGTGCGCCACCTCCCGCGGGTGCTGGAGGCCATTCAACAGGGCCTGCCGGTGTGGCTCTGCGAGGGCGAGAAGGACGACGAGGCCGTCAACCAGCGGCTCGGCGCGACCGGTATCGCCACCACCCACAGCAACGGCTCCGGCGGTTTCGACGACGAGGTGATCGAGCAGTTGCGCGGCGCGCAGCTGGTGCTGACCATCGACCGTGACCTGGCCGGGTTCCGGCGGGCGGTGGAACTGTCCGAGAAGCTGACCGGGGTCGTGGCGTCGCTGCGGATGGTGTTGGCCGCGGTGACCGAGGAGAAGTCCGACGCGGCGGATCATTTCGCTGCGGGGTTCGGGATGGACGATTTCATCGACCTCCCGGTCGAGCATGCCCGGACGTTGGTGTTGGCGGCCGACGCGGCCCATCACGCGGAGCTGGCCGAGAAAGAGGCCGACCAGGCGCAGGGCGCCCAGGACGAGGCCCGCGCCCGGTTGGACAGATCCGCCGCGGCCGCCGGGCGTAAGGCGGTGAAGGCGGCCCAGGACGAGGCGAAGTACGCGCTGCGGTGGGCGCATGAATCCGTCCGGTACGCCAAACGCGCAGGTGACGCCGCCTACAGCGCCGCGGAACTGGCGGGCGCGGCCGCGGAACGGGTCGGGCAGCACGGCGCTCCGCCCGGTGGGATCGACAGGTACACCGATGCCGCGCCCCGGGCGGAGCACGCACAGGGCAGAGCGCAGCGGATCGCCGAGACGGCGTGGGATGCGTGCGGCGCGCCGATGCCCGCGGCGATCCGTGAGGTGCTGCTGCGGGCGGTGCCCTCCAAGAATGAGGAGCCGACACCGGAACCGATCCAGGAGCCCGGCGACAACGTCGTGGTCACCTTCCCCGGCGGAGGTGGGGGAGAAGGCCGCCGGCCGGGGTCTCCTGTCCAATGGCGGGAATTCGAGCGGCTGCCCACCGGGGCGATCATCGAGCGGCGCTACGACAAGGACGGCAACGAAAAGCTCGTCGGTGTCCTCAGCCTGGACGTGCGGGTGCTGCGGGTCGAGCAACTCGAGGACACCAGCGATGACGCCGACGACGGTGACGCAGCCGACCCGCAGGTCGTGCCGGGGGAGCGGGTGATCGCCAGTTACGTCGTCGGCTACACCCATCCCTCGACCGGTGAGCTGATCACCTTGCGGGTCCCAGCCGAGCGGGCCCGCTCCGGGGAGTGGTTGGCGGACCTGCCCGAGATGGGGGTGAAGTACGAGTCATCGCCCCGCGGCCGGTCCCGAGTCTGGGATGCCATCCGAGAAACCTCGCCCCAGGCCGAGGTTGTCACCATGTACAAGTCGACCGGCTGGCACCATCTCGGGGAAAAGGGTTGGGCCTACATCCATTCCGGCGGAGGCATCACCGCGACCGGGAACGTCCCCCTAGCGGTGCGGCTGCCGGGGGCGATCGCGCAGGTCGACCTGCCGGATCCGGTGACCGACGCGGCCGCGGTGCGGTCGGTGTTCGACCGGGACTCCCGGGCGATGATGACCCGGCTGCCGCCGCGGGTGGGTGCAGTGCTCGCCGGCACCGCGTACCGGGCGGTGCTCGGCTGGTTGGGGTCGCCGACCATGGTGTTCGGTGAACGCGGCTCCTACAAGAGCGCGACGGCGGCGTTGGCCATGCACCACTTCGGCACGAAATGGGACCGGCAGAGCCCCACCGCGTCGATGTCCGGGAACGGGTCGACGTTCAACTCGGTCCGGGACGAGTTGTGGGCGGCCAAGGACGCCGTGTTCTTCGCCGACGACTGGGCACCGGACAAAGGGGTGGACGCGGCGGCGTCGCTGGCCTCCCAGTTCGCGCGCATGCAGTACAACCGGGAACGGCGAGACCGGTTGAACAGCAAGACAAAGGAGATCGACACCGGGAAACGGACCCGGTGCACCGCGCTGGGTACCTCCGAGGTGAAGGCTTCGACGACTTCGGGGAACGAGCGGCTGAACACCCTGGACGTGGCCCGCGGTGAGATCGACCTGGCCGACATCCTGGAGTTGGACGCCATGGCGTCGCGGCTGGGCCGGGCGCAGGTGATGGCGTCGCTGCTGTCCTGGATGGCCACCGATGTCACCGGTCTGCAGGAGTGGGCAAAGCACCGCGCCGGGGAGATCTCGCAGCGGCGCAGAGAGGCGGGAGCTCCCGACCGGGTCGCCGAACCGTTGGCCGAGCTCGAGGTCGGGTGGGAGCTGATAGCCCGATTCCTGGTGGCCACCGGAGCCTACGAGCAGGGTGAGGCCGACGCCATGCTAGGCGAGGTGCGGGAGGCGCTCACCGAGGCCGGTGACCGGTCCCAGGACCCGGACTCCCCGACCAGCACCGGTGAACGGTGCCGGCAGTTCATCGCCGCCGCGCTGCGGAAGGGCAGCATCCACCTGACCTACCCCGGTGGTGTCATCCCGGAGTACCCGGAGGCGCTGCAGTTCGGCCACCGGATCGACATCCGCGGAGGCGGCCGCGGCGAGTTCGAGTCGTCGATACGCTGCCAGCCGCTCGGCGAATGGGCCGGTGTCGTCGTCAACACCACCCACGGGCAGCGGATGCACGTCGAACCCTCCACGATGATCTCGACCATCCTGTCCGCAGTCCAGCGGGCGGGGGAGCAGATGCCGGTCACCCGCACCGTGATCCAACGGGAACTCGCCGCGATCAGCGTCCTGCGCACCGGTACCGAGATCAACAAGACCACCGGGCGGGTGGAAACCAGATACACCGTTCCGGTGCCCGACCCCGCCGGCGGCGACAAGCAGCACCGCATGTGGGATCTGGACGCCGACAAGATCCTGTTCGAAACCGGCCCCACGACCCCGCCGCTGCCGTTCGGGCCCGACGGGCCGAACACCCCGGACAACACCGGCCCCAGCAGCGCGGCCACCCCCGGCGACCGCGCCGACCCCATTGTTCCTACTCCCACCACGAGAAGCAGCACGGATGAGGACATGCGCGAACTCACCGAGACCACCATTCACCGTCACGGTGACACCGCACCCTGCGCGGTCTGCCGGCAACCGTGCTCGCTGTACGTCGACGAGGTATGCGTGCACCTGGCGTGCTGGAAGTCCACCGACGCCGCCCGGCCAGCGGCGTCCCAGCCGGGTGCGGCGGCGGCCGCCGTCTCCGCCCCCGCGGCCGAAGCCGAGGTCAATCCCATCGCGCCGACCGCTCCCGTACCGGCCGTGCCCGACCGCCGCCCGATCAGCCGGTCGCAGACCACCACCAGACCCGCTCAGGGTGCGCGTCCCAGCGGGCGGCCCGAAAGCCCCTGGCATTACTCGGCTGTCGTGATCGACCCGAACGGTATCTACCTGCCCGACGGCACCGTCGCCGCGCCGGAGAAGATCAGCACGATCGCCGACGTCGCCGCCGTGGGCGAGCGGTTCCGGATCGGTCACCCCACCGGACCCGGGCTGCTGGTGCTGACCAGCGCCATGGTCACCGAGCTCGACCTGGTGCCCGACGAGGCCTTCATCACCCGGCCGATGGACGACGGGGAACCGGTCAGCAACGAGGAGATCCCGCTGCGGATGCTGCGGTGGCTCGCCGAGCAGACCTCGTTCCTGTCCAACGACCAGGGTTGGGAAGCAAGTGGCCAGCTGGCGCCCTGGAACAGGATCCGCCGCGAGAAGCGGACCTTCCGGGTGGTGCTCGAACCGTACGTGTGGATCTGGGACCGGCGCACCGACAGCACCTCCCCGTTCATCGAGCTGCCCGACGCCGACACCGACCCGGTCGCATGCTGGCGGGAACTGGCCCGCCGGCTGGAGCGGCTCGCCGAGCTGCTCGGCATCCCGTGGTCGACCAGCCCGGGCAGCACCGGTGAATCGTTGTTCTCGCAGATCCAGTGGGGCCGGGAACGGGACATGAAACGCCGCCACGAACGCGGCGAGCACGACGAGCAGAAGGACGCCCGGATCCTCACCGCTGCCGTGCCGCTGCCGGTCGCCCGGCTGGGCCACGGACAGCGACACCTGGAGTGGGAGTTTCTGTACCACCCGGAGATCGACAAGAAGGAACTCGCCAAGGCCACCGTGGTGCAGACCTACGACCGGCGAGGCAGCTACCTGTCCTCCGCCGGTGGCATCGACCTCGGCTTCGGCCCCGTCCAGCATCTGGACCAGGACGCGGCCATCGCCGCCGTGACCGCCGCCAAGGCACCGAAGGTGAAGATCCCGTTCGGGATGTGGCGGGTGACATTACCTGCGTGGGAACAGAAGTCACCGCCGCCGCACCCGGACCAGCACCCCTACGAGAAGGTGCAACGGTGGGTCAGCACCCCCACCCTGATCCTGCTGCTCGAGGACGAGGACACCGGCGGAGCCGGGTACGACATCACCGACCTCGACCTGGCCGAGGCGCACGTGCAGCCATACCAGGCGCGGCTGCTGGAACCCTGGTACGCCCGCTGCCGCGACGCGTTGCTGACCGCCAGAGCCGACGGCGACGAAGCGGTCGCCCGGGCCGTCAAGGGCGTCTACACCGGGTACATCGGCCGGATGGCCAGTGACTTCACCCGCAAGGGCGCCCAGCCGTGGCACCACCAACCCATGTGGGGGGCGGCGATCCGCGCAGCCGCGCGGGCCGCGTTGTGGCGGGTCATCCAGAAACACCGCCTCGCCACCGGCCGGGTACCGGTCGCCATCGACTTCGACGAGATCGGCTACCTCGGCACCGACCCCGACCCCAGGGTCAACGCGCCCGCCGCGGACAACGGGCGGCTCGGGGCGTTGAAGTCCGCCGGCTACCTCGAGCTGACCGACGAACTGCGCCGCCGGGCGGCCAGAGGTGAATCCCTGCTGGACAAGTCATTGGGGCGCCTGCAGTTCGCCGCCGCCGCTGACCCGTCGGGTACCACCGCACCCGGTGCGACCTGATGCCACCGATCCGGCCGCAGGCGCCGGCGCCCACTAGAGGGCAGGCAGCTCGGGCGATCACCACATCCCTTGCCAGCCCGCGGGTCTCAGGGTCCATCGGTGACCTGATCCGGGACGCCGGCGGGACCAGGGCGGCCAGCCGGCTGGTGGGCCGATCGACGCGGTCCCTGCAACGGTGGGCACGCGGCGACGTGCAGCACATCCCGGAGCACGCCCGCGGGGTGCTGGCCCGGGCCAGCGTCGCCAGCCGCAACCGGGACCTCATCCAGGAACTGGGCGGGGTCAGGCGGACCGCGGAACTCACCGGTCGATCGGTCCGCACGGTGCAACGGTGGGCCAGCGGCGAGATCAGCGCGCCGTTGGCCGATGCCCGGCGCGTCCTGCAGCGCGCCGACGCCGCCGTCCGGATGCGCGGCCAGGGCCTGCACGTGGACCCGGCGACCGGCCGGCCCAGAGGCGCGGTGTTCCTGCAGATGAAGGGTGAGATCCGGGTCAACATTTCCCGCAACGACGGGTACCACTACCCGACCCGGCAGATCGGCACCAGTGAGGCCGACCAGATCTCCCCGGAGATCATGGCCCAGCTCGTCGACGCCCTCGGGCAGGGCGACATCCAGGGCGTCCAGGCGGCCCTGGAGAACCACCTGTCCACCGAGTACCTCGGGCAGACGATCGGCAGGTACGACCCGAACCAGGGAATCGGTGTGTTCATCGACCGGGTCGACCAGATCACCTTCTATCAGGACGCGGACGGCGAGGAGCCGACCCCGTAAGTCCCCGGCACCCCGAGGCCTTGGCTGGAGCCCCTTTGTGGCGCTCAGCCAAGGCCTTACCGGTTTTTACCGGGTCAGAACCGGTAAGCGCGGAAAAGTCTGCCACCTGCGGAAACAGTGCTTTCAGCCGAGGGGCTTACCGGTGCCTTACCGGTCCCTGAAACCGCTCACGCGAGTCTGCCACCTGCGGAAACGCCGGGATCCTTACCGATTTACCGGTCTCTCGGTGGAACCCTCGCGTGAGGGCGGCTGACGGTGGTCTGCCGAGGGTTCCTGGTTCAGTTTGCGACCCCTCATAACGTCGGTTCTGTCCAATCAAGAAGCTCGAGGAAGGCTGCTGCGTGGTCTGCCGATCCACCCCCGGAATGAGCGTCCCGATGGGCCTGGCGAACATTGATTCCGGCCTGGACGACGACCAGATCCAGTCCCTGGTCCACCAGCTGCGCCACGAATACGCCGACGGCCACCACCCCGGCGGCGGGCCCGAGGGCGGGCATCCCGATGCGGGTGGCCTCGCCGTCGACCCCAGCGCGGCGTGGGACAGATTCCGGGCCAGCGCCGCGACGAGAATCACCGGGCACCCCGACCTGCGGCCGCAACGCCGCGCCGGGCTGCTGCGCCGCATCACCCAGGCCGATCAGACACCTCCGGCGGACATGGTCTACGCCGCCGAACGGATCCGGGACCGCGCCATCCGCGCCGCCCGGCTGATGGACGACCACCTGGCCGCCGAGGCCGCCCGCATCGGCGTTCCCGATCATGACGCCCTGGCCAGCTACGAACACGGCCGGGACCATGCGCCGACCGGGCGGCAGGCCCGCGCCACCGACGAGCAACGCCGGGCCTGGCCGGGCCTGCCGTTGGACCCCCGGACCCGGCACGGCCTCACAACGCTCGCGGCCCGACCCGACAACCCCGAAGGCCGCCGCGAACTCATCGACGACCACCGGTACGTCCAGACCGCCGGCATGGTCGTCGCCGGTACCGGGTATCACCCCGGATCCGGGCGACTGGAGGTCGTCACCCCCGAGGGGGCGGTGCTGGCCTACCGGCAGGTGCCGCCGGCGGTTGCCGAGCACCTGCGGACCGGCGAGGACCCTGACCAGCTGTACCGGGACCGCCTCCAGGGCAACCCCGCGTTCCAGTACCGCGACGCGGTCCAGGCGGCCGCCGCCGGGGTGCGCCGGCGCTGCGCGGACTGCGGACAGTTCACCGGAGCCACCCACAACTGCCTCGGCCGGCGCGGCGGCATCCGCGCCGGCGCCCTCGGACCCGTGACCCCGCTGTTCCCAACACCTCTCACCAACCAGATCCTTCCCCGCATCGGTAACACCGACACCGATCTGCCCGTTCGGATCGCCCCGCTCGAGCAGGTCATCGGCGGACTGGAACGGGTCCGCGGGGAAGGCGTCGAGTTCCCCTTCCAGGCGACCTACCCGACCGGGGAACACCTCACCGGATCACTGAGCGGCGCCCTAGACACCGACGACCACGTCTCCATCAACAGCGCGCACCTGACCTGCAACTGCGACGGTTACGCACCCGGGCAGGGCTGCCCGCACATCCAAGCCGCCGCGGCCGGGGTCCGGGATGCGCTGGCACAGCATCTCATCGACTCCCGGGAACAGGCCGCCGCGGCGACGGCGGCCGCCATCACCAGCTCCACCACCACCCGGCCGGCCACCGAGGCCGCGCTACCGGCTGCGCCGAACCTGTCCACGTTCAGCTACGCCACCGACGGTGCCCGGTTCGCCGACGACGTCCGGGCGGCGCTGGCCCGGCCCGCCGATCAGCAGGTGCCATGGATCGAGGCCACCGACACCCAGCCCGGCCTGTACGGGTACGGCGCGACCCGGGAATTCGGGGTCGAACTGGAATTCGACGTCCACCACCACCACGCCGCCGCCTACGGCGACCTCGAGCTCGACCAACGCATCAACCAGCACTACCGG
This sequence comes from Mycobacteriales bacterium, assembly GCA_038322925.1. GTDB lineage: Bacteria > Actinomycetota > Actinomycetes > Mycobacteriales > Nakamurellaceae > Nakamurella. Next base: position 9,759 of record JBBQGJ010000051.1, on the reverse strand, counting down.
TACCTCGCCAACAGCCCCGGGCAGCTCGCCGTCGGCCGGGTGGCCCGCGCCCTGTACGAGACCAACTTCACCACCCACGACCGGCAATCCGGGTACCACTCCGGTCTGCAGCACGGATACCAGCGGAACCTGCGCGGCGGCTGGATGTACGAACACGACGGCAGCGTCAACGGCGGCGAAGTGGTCTCACCCATCCTGTCCGACACACCGGAAACCTGGCAGCGACTGCAGCAGGTCTGTGGCATCATCACCGGGCACGGCGGCACCGCGAGCCCCAACACCGGGTCCCACATCACCGTCAGCGCCCCCGAACAAGCCGGGCGGGCGGTTCGGCTGACCCGGTTCCTGCGGTTGATGCACCACCACCAACGAGACCTGCATGTGATGGCCGCGGCCGGCCGCCGCCGCGGGCAAGGCTTCTCCGCCGCCATGCCTGCCCCACCGGACCAGGGATACACCAGCATCACCACAGCGCGGCAAACACTGGGCCGCTACAGCTTCGCGAACATCGGGCACATCGCCACCAGCCGAACCGCAGCCACCGCGAACAGCAGCCGAGTGGAATTCCGGCTCTGGGACGGCTCACTGGAACCCGGCCGGATCCAGGCGCAGGTCAAGATGTCCACCGCGATGCTGGACTACACCGCCCGCAACCGGGACTTGGTGTTCCCGGCCGATGAGCGCACCCCAGCGGGCACGCTGAACCCCGACCGGCCGGAGTTCGCCGATGACACCCGGCAGATCCGGGGTCTGATCGACGAGCTGTTCCGGCGCGACGTCGACAAGCAACAGGCCGCGGCGCTGTGGGCGGCCGGTCTCGGGGCCCGCAATTACACCCGCGAATACCTCCGGTGAAGCATGGAACTCTATTGCCGTATTACCGGCCACACAGATAACCGGCAGTTCGATACCCTGAACATTCGAGCACTGGGAGGCACACCCCCAAGATGACCAGCGACCACCACAGCGCCTCCACCGGCGTACTACGCATCGCCTCGGACCAGCTACCCCGCAACCACCACGGCGACCCGGTCGCACCGCTCACCCCGACGGGTTTGCCGTACCAGCTGCGCTGGGTGGACCACGACCACGGCGGCGATCTCGTTTACGCCGAAACCGCCGACGACCTCCTCGCCCACTGGATCCCCGGCTACCGGGACGCCGACCCCGCCGGACAAGCTCTCCTCCGCGCCCAACACGCCGTCCAGATCCGCGACGGCCTGGTCGCGCAACTCCTCGTCGACGCCGAGGACAACGGCATCACCCTCACCCCCGACCAGGAAGCTGTCCTGCTGGCCGACCTCGACCAGATGCCCGACATCACCCGGTGGGACGCACCCGTCCCCCTCGTCCTGCTCGAGGGAATGTACCGGCCCTACACCGACCGCCTGCCACCCCTATCCGGCATCGACGGCGATGTCCGAGAACCCAGCAACATCATCTGGCTCCGCAACGCCCACCCCGACGCCTACGTCCAATCCCTCGCCGACGCCGGCCTCATCGACCTCGCCATCAACAACGCTTGACGTCCACGCCCAGACGGCTCCGAGTTGCGGAGGATGTGGGCACCGGGGGCAGCACACGGCCGGGCCCCTGGTGGTGGACAGAATAAGGGGGGAGGTGCCGGCGGCCGGCTTGTTGCGCACCTGATGGCTATCGGGCAGGTGGGTACTGAAGGCGCCGAGTGCTGTGCGGATACGACACCGGCCCACCGTGTTCTCCCGCATGGCATGGTCGTTGCACTGCAGCGGGGCAAGGGCCCGGCTGTGCAGGGTTGCGATGCCAGCGGAGTCGACACCGCGGTCTTCCGCGAGGTAGCCCAGGTCAAGGAGCGCGTCGGCGGCGATCGATCGCAGGTTCTGTGGGTAGTGGTGGGGGCGGATGGTTCCGAAGAGGCCGCACATGGCGATTGACCCCTCCTGTTCTGTTGGTCTACGGGTGATGTGAGGGCCTGGCTTCTCAGCCGGCGGGTGCGACCCAGTCGTCGTCGGTGATCCGCGGCATTCTGTTGGGGTCGATATTCGGGCCGGCGAGGTAGATCCATGCCGTGTGAAAGGCCTCCCATGTGCCACCGTTGGGCGTGCGGTTCATCGCAACGACGGATCGAGCCGTCCGGATGTAGAGAGACTCGCCGGGCCGACTGGGGTGATAACCCTCCAGGTGGTCGAGATCGGTAAGGACCTCGCGGTAGATCTCCGGTGCGATCGTGATGAGGTCACCGGCAACCCGGGCACCTGGCTGGGGAACTGCATAGGGGAACCCGCTGCCGTACAACGCCAGACCCTTTGCGATCGCGGGAACCTCCTGCGTCGTGTGGCCGGCGAGAAGCCGCCGGTAATTGCCCTGTCCCGGGCGAAGCGTCCCGTAGACGAACACCGAGTGCTGCCGCATCACAAGCCCCTTCCTGCGGTTCGCAAACCAGTATACCGTAATACCAGTAATACGGGCTAGAGTGTGATGACGGAGCGGGAGAGGGTGGTACGGCATGGAACCGACGTTGAGGGAAGCGCGGTCTCAGTGGTTTGTCCTCAGTGACTCACCGGGGATCGCCTACCCGGCGGAGCGGTTCGGTGATGACTGGAACGGCTGGGCCACACCGGTGGTCACCGCACCCACATTGGCAATCCTTCTGCTGACAGTGATCAGCGATCCCGTCAGCACCTATGTGGCCTTTGCGATCGACGCGGCCGGCACCTGCACGCGGGCCTTGCCGCTGCCGGTCCCGGTGGTCCACTGCCAGCCCAGCCGATTCGCCGCCCGGGAGCCGTCGAGCAGGTGGCGGAACATGTGGTCCTCCCCGTCCCGCCATTCGGCTCCGGCCCGCACTGTCCACTGCGCCGCCAGCCACATCCGGGTCTGGTTGACCACCCAGCCGTCCCGGTGCAGCTCCCCGGTCACGAAGGCCATACAGGCCATCTCGTCCGGCCACGGATCTCGCCGCCAGTCGGATGGACGGGGTTGCTCCCGGCGCAGGCTCCCACCGAGGGCCGAGCCGACCCGGGCGTAGAGGTGGCGGGCGTACTCCTGCCACAGCAGTTCGTCCCGGTACCGGCTCTTGTCCCCCGACGGAGCACCGGCGACCGCGTTCCACACCTGCGGCAGCGTCAGCAGCCCGTAGCGGATGTAGGGCGACATCCGGCTCGCTCCCCGCCGGTTCTCCGGCAGCACCGTGCTGCGGGTGCGGGCGTAGCCGGTGATGTCGAGGCCGGCCAGCGCGGCGTCCGCGGCCGCCTGTCCACCCCGAAAAGCCCCTCGCGCGATGCCATCCGCGGCCTCGAGCGTCAGGTCGCCCAGGTGCTCGCGCACCCAGGCCACGACGTCGTCGGACCCGTTCCGCGGGGCAGGAGGGGTCGGGAGGAGCGCCATCCCGACATTATGCGGACCGCCACCGACAGCGCCGCGCGAGCCATCTCTGTCGTTCCAACCGAGCGCCTCTGGTGTTCCGCATCCCTCACTCGCGCAGCGGTTTCCGTATTTCCTGGGCCTATGCAGGGGATGCTCGCGCGTCCGGCAAATCGGTAGCCAAGTTCCACGTCAAGATGGACCTCGGTTCCGGACGCACCAGGCGTGTCCGGCACCGGGGTCGATCTCGTCCAGTGGGTCCACAGTGAACTGTCAAGGTGCGAGCTGCATCCGATCGACCGCGGCGCCGGTGATCTGCGCAGCGGTGTGACAGCCGGCGCCGTCCCCCACAGCACCGGCAGCGTGCCTTGGAATTTCGATGCATCCGAATGACGTCAATGGACGACCGCCACGACGATGCACGGCAGCACCCGCGCTGACAGAGCAGGATTCGCCGTGAGGATGCGCCGCAATGTCGTGCTCAAGGTGGTTCCCCGCATGCCACCAGCGCTGACGCCTGACCAATCGAGGGGGGCACATGGAAAGACTTGGCCGGGGGGCGCGGGTCGCCGTGATCGGTGCCGGTCCGGGTGGTCTCGTGTCGGCGAAGCACGCCATCGAGGCCGGGTTCGAGGTGGACGTCTTCGAGGCCAGCGGTGACCTCGGTGGGCAGTGGAATACCGATGCTGCGCACAGTGGGATCTGGCCTGGCATGCGCGCGAACACCAGCCGGGCAATGACCGCCTTTTCGGATTACCCCCCGTCGCTTTCGCACGATCTCCACCCCTTCGCCGAGCAGATCCACGAATATCTGCGCTCCTACTCCGACGCGTTCGGGGTGACCGGCCACATCCGCTTCAACACCCGGGTCAGCGACCTGCAGCCGGCGTGGCGGGTGGACGGCGAGCCGTTCGACGCCGTGATCGTCGCGTCGGGGCGGTTCCGCGCTCCGGTCCTGCCGGCCGGTCTGAGCGGCTTCACCGGTGAGCTGCTGCACGCCTTCGACTATCCCGGTGCCGATCACTTCCGCAACCGGCGAGTGCTGGTCTACGGCAACGGCGTGAGCGGACACGAGATCGCTTCCGACATCGCGACTGTCACCGGCGTCGTCTCCGCGTATCGCAAACCGCGCTACGTTCTGCAGAAGAACGTCGCGGGGGTGTCGTCGGACTGGCAGTGGTACACCCACATCGGCGCGCTGCGGCGCGCGGCGATGTCGCCGACCAGTTATGGCGCTCTGCTGCGGGAGCGGGTGCTGCAGGTCGCCGGTAATCCTGCCGACTTCGGCGCGCCCGAGCCCAGCGCGGATTTCCTTGTCGCCGGTCATTCACTGTGCCAGGACTACCTGGAGCAGGTGCGGGCCGGGACGATCGTGTGCCGGCCCGCGATCGTGGAATCGAGCGGCGATCAGGTGACCTTCGCCGACGGCAGCAGCGAGCGCGTCGACGCGATCGTCTGCGCCACCGGATACCGCCTCGACATCCCCTACCTGTCACCGCAGCTGTGGTCGGTGCTCGGACCGGATCTCAGGCTGCACCTCCGCACGATGCATCCGGACCTGCCGTACTTCGGCGTCGTCGGGCAGTTCGCCCTGCAGGGACCGTACTTCCCGCTGCTCGAGCTGCAGGCACGGTGGATCGTCGGCGCCTGGTCGGGTGACGGTCCTGAGCTGGACGATGGCGCAGCGAGAGCCGGAATTGCCGTCCCTGCGCCTGCCGTCGATTCGCACAACGTCCTCGCTGTTGCTCTGGCGGAGGCTGCGGGCGTCGCGCCGGATGTGCGGGCGCGCGCTGACATCGCCGAGCCGCTGTTGTTCGGGCCGATGCTGCCGCCTCGCTACCGACTGGACGGGCCAGGTGCGATGGCCGACGCGGCGGCGACCTTTCGTGAGCAGTTGGACGCGTCGCCGCGCGCGGAGGTGGAGGCGGACGACCTTGCCGCACTGCCCGACGTCGGGTACGGCGACCTGTTCACCGCGATCAGCGCCGCAGGACATCCGGGGGAGGCCCGACCGGACTTGTGACACCAGGAACCTGTGACGGACAGGGGTGACGATGGACAGTTCGGGGTGCTGCAGCAGCAGCAAAGCGGCAGCCCGGACGGGATCGACGAATCACTTCCGCGTTCATCAATAGAAACTGTGGGCCGGAAGCGGAATAGTGGCCGAATGGCGATTGCGCCGAGCGAAAGGCCACCGTTTCCGGTTGCTGCCCTCTATCGCGGGGATCCATTTCCGTGCATGAGGTATACCACGCCCGGAGGTTCACTTCCTCAACTGGAATGGCGTCAACAGCTGACACTGCAGGTTGGTGGAAGTCGCGTTGAGCCCGCCGATCATGTCGGCGGGCCCAACGCGTGTTCTGGTGTTTACAGCGTGGCCGCGACTTCCGCCGGAATGAGGACCTCGTCGATGACGTGAATGACACCGTTGGATGCATCGACGTCCACCGCGGTGACGGTGGCGGTGCCGTTGATCTTCACGCCGCCCTCAGTCGTGATTGCGATCGTCGAGCCCTCGACCGTGGCCACATCACCGGCGGTGACCTTGTCCGAGGTGACCTCACCGGGAACGACGTGATAGGTCAGGACCTTGGTGAGTGTTTCCTTGTTCTCCGGCAGCAGCAGCATGTCGAGGACACCCGCCGGGAGTGCCTCGAAGGCCGCGTTGGTCGGGGCGAAAACCGTGAATGGGCCTGTCCCGGAAAGGGTCTCGGCCAAACCGGCCGCCTCCACCGCGGCAACCAGGGTGCTGAAGTCTGGGTTACCCGCAGCAACGTCCACGATCGTGCCGGCTTCCGCTGCCCCGGAGCCCATCGATTCGGAGGTCATCGCCTCGGATTCCGAGGCGGCAGCCGACGTGGCGGCGGCACTGGTGGTGGCTGCGCTGTCGTCGCCACCGCTGGAGCAACCGGTGAGGATCAGCAGGGCAGCAACCCCTCCGGTCACAGCTGTCTTGATTTTCATCGTGATCTCCCGAGATGTTCAGTGAGCCCGCCGTGCGCGACGCTCACTACTTATTCCTATCGAGCACGAAGAACGGATGCATTGCGCAGCATGCTTTTGATGAACCAGCTGCAGATCACGCGGCCTCTGCTGCTCGCTGCGGTACGTGTCACATCGTTATCCCGTTGTGTCCAGGAGGTAACGGGCCGTCTTGGCCGACAGTCATTCGTGGACGACCGGTACTCGTGAAAGATGAGAATTGTCTGAGAACCTCAGGTGTTTTGGGCGCTCGATCAAGAGAAATGTGTGGCACGTCTGGCAGGCTCATCTGGGCACGTCGAGGACGCGGGAACTGCGCCGCACCCCGGAGGCCCTGCGAGCGACCTTTGAGGCCTGCGAGAGACCCTGGAGGCCCCTGCGCGAGATCACCGATCCTTTTCGCCGAGCCCACGGTGGGTGACCCGGCCTGCAGCAGGCCACCGAAGGGCGTGCCCGGGCGCCTTGCCGGCCGAGACGCGTGCGCAAGATTCTTAATTACCATCCGGATTGCCAATATTCATGGTAAAACTGACATGGGCGACATAGACGAGGAACTTCGAAGGAGCATGGTGACCGGCACCGGACAGCAGACAGCGATCGCAACAGGCGTCACCGGCGAACGATTGAGCAATCTCCGCCGCTGGAACATCGGTCTGGCCGTTCTGCATCTCGGTCAGGCTGCTGCGATCCTGTTCCTGACCACCGACTTCGCCATCGCGGTGATTTCTTCGTTCCCCGATGGCCCCCCGGGAACGACGGAGCTCACCACCTCGACCGTCTTCGACTTGCGGATCGGATGGGCCATCGCCCTCTTCCTGGGCCTCGCCGGCGTGGATCATCTGGTGACGGCGACTTTTGCTCGGGATATCTACGAGCGAGACCTGAAGCGCGGCATCAACCGCTTCCGATGGGCCGAATACTCCATCAGCGCCACCGTGATGGTCATCGTGATCAGCTTGTACTGGGGCATCACGACGATCAATGCCCTGATCGTCATCGCCGGCGCCAACGTCGGGATGATTCTGTTCGGGTGGTTGCAGGAACGGATGAACCCTCCCGGGCGGACTTCGACCACGATGCTCCCGTTCTGGTTCGGGTCGCTCGTGGGAATCACGCCCTGGGTGGCGATGGGCGTCAATCTCTTCTTCATCAGCGATGCCCCGGGCGCGATCTACGCCATCCTGATCGTTCAGGGGATCTTCTTCTTCTGCTTCGGCCTCAACCAGTGGCTCCAGTACCGGGGAGTCGGCCGATGGGCCGACTATGCGTTCGGTGAGAAGACCTATCTGGTGCTCAGCCTGGCAGCGAAATCCCTGTTGGCCTGGCAGATCTTCGCCGTGTCGCTCGTCGCCTGAACGACCCAGGGGCCGCCGTTGGTATCGAGTGACTCTGCGAGCTATTCACCGACAAAACAGCGCCAGCCTGTTTGCTGGCAGTGCTCAAGCAAATGAAACCCTGACGCAGACTCGCCGACCACCCCTGCGACGGTCGCGCACCGTGTCGATCCGTCGAAACAGGGCGAAAAAGACGCCCACCTTGCGGCGAAGGAGCGACTCGACAAGCTCGACACCTTCCGGCGTTTCATCGATTGACGCCCGTGCCGAGACCCAGTCGCCGGTGACGTCGCCGAATCGCTTGCAGGGCGCAACCATCACCTGCGGGTTGTTGCGAATCCGCTTGATCTTGCCCGAGTTCACGTCGGTCCACAGCAGGAACTCGCCTTCCAGTTCGGCGAACCAGATCGGGGACTTCACGCCGACACCCGTCTTGCGGAAGGTCTCGAGACTTAGAAACTTTTCGTTGTCGAACTGCTGCACGTTCTTGATGGTGGTCTCCTCGGTCCGAACCGGCGATCAGCGGTTGGTATCAGCGGTGGTGGCCTGCGTGCGTCCATCGCGGACGGCGGCGCGTCACTGGCCGTCGCGCAGTGCGTCGTCGTACACGTCGACGAGACCTCGGAGGAACCCTGCCACCGTCGATCGTTCGGCAGGGCTCAGGGCGGCGGTCAGTCGGTCGATGCCGTCGATGACGGGGTTGGCGCATGCGAAGGCCGCCGCGATCGATGCCGCCGCCGGCGCGACAACGACCTTTCGCCGGTCCGTCGGATGCGGCTGCCGTTCGATGTGCCCCGCGGTCTCGAGCCGGCTGAGCACCAAGGAGGTTGCTGCCGTTGACGTGTCGAGAGTGTGGGCGATGGAGGTCGGGGTGTCCGAGCCCACCTGCGACAGGTGGATCATCGTCGTCAGCCCGGCGGAATCGACCCCCAGACTCTCCTGCGTGTGTCGACGGAACCGCAGCTGCTTGGTGAGCAGCTGCATCAGGGTGTCACGGATGCCGTCGTCGACAGTGCGCCCGGGCGGCACCGGAGGTGCTCCTTCAGCACCGCCCCGACTCTCACTTCCTGCGGAGCTACGTCCCATACGGAAAACCATACAAGGTGGTTAGCAATATATTCAGTAGTCAAGTTCATTGCGGAGCGGGATTGATCGTGCAGTCCGGTACGCGACGCCGAGCAGCGGATCTCCAGCCGTCCCGCGAGGCCCGAGGAGACACTTCTTGCGGAGCCCCGGTACTCGCTGCCAGCTGCTTTCCGAGTCGGTCATGGTTCGACGATGTTGAACGCGCGGTCCCCGGGTTGGAGGACCGAGAGCAACTGTTGGAGGTCGGAGGTGGCGCCGGTGAGCGCCAGTCCGGCGGCGGTGGCCGCCGGGACGTCGCCGGTGGCGAGGGGTCCGAGAGCGGGCTTGGGAACCGTGACGGTCAGCGACACATCGCCGGATCCGTCTCGGACGTAGCTGAAGACACCGTTGTGAAGTGTGGTGCGGTAGGCGGCGCCGTGGTCGGGAAAGTCCCACCGGATCGCGAGGTCCAGGTCCCACGCCGCCGGGCCGTTGACCTGGATCGCGACGGCGTCGAAGAACAGCTCCGGTGGCAGCTGACTGATCACGTCGGCCGACGCCGCGACCAGCGGGGTGCCGAAGTTACCCGACCGCAGTTCCATCGCACCCGACAGGTACGCGCTGCGCCAGGTGCCGTTCTCGCTGCCGAATCCAACTGTTCCAGCACATCCGCAAGCAGCGCACGCCCGGCGGCGTGATCGGGCTCCGCGAACACCACATGGTCCAAGACCTGTGCGGCCCAGCGCAGATCGCCTTCGGCGAAGGATTTCCGGGCCTTGTCCACCACGGCGTCGGCGCCGCCCATGAACTCGACGTACCGCTCCGCCGCGGCCTTCGGCGGGTGCGGCCACAGGCGTGCCGGATTGCCGTCGTACCAGCCCATGTACCGCTGGTAGATGGCCTTGACGTTGTGGCTGACCGAACCGTAGTAGCCGTGCGTGTGCCAGGCCCGATCGAGGGCCGGGGCAGCTGGAACTCTTCGGCGATCTCGGCGCCGGTGTATCCCTGGTTCAGCAGCCGGAGAGTCTGGTCGTGC
>JBBQGJ010000050.1:0-27508 GCA_038322925.1 Mycobacteriales bacterium | reverse complement strand
CTGCACGTGCCTATCGTGCAGATATAGAGTCTCATGAGACCCTGGCGCGGTTGATCATTTGATGCGGCGAGTCACGAGGATTCAGAAGGAATCTCGGTCAGGACAGGGCTACCTCAGCCACGAAAACTGCGAAAGTCCACTGAAATCAACTCCCTGTGAAATCAACTCCCTGTGAAATCATTGCTGTGAAAGGCACCTCCGATGATTGAAGTAGAGAATCTCAGCAAGCGATACGGCGACAAGCTCGCCGTCGACGGCCTGAATTTCGTGGTTCAACCAGGAATGGTCACCGGATTCCTCGGCCCGAACGGTGCCGGGAAATCGACCACCATGCGGATGATCGCCGGGCTCGACGCGCCGACCACCGGTCGGGTGGTCGTCAACGGCGGTGACTACCGGTCCGCAGCCGCGCCGATGGCCGAGCTCGGGGTGCTGCTGGAGGCCAAGGCCGTGCACACCGGCCGATCCGCACGCAATCACCTGCTCTCGCTGGCCCAGAGCAACGGGATCAGCCGGCGACGGGTGGACGAGGTGATCGACATCGTCGGCCTGCGGCAGGTCGCGGGAAAGATGGTCGGCGGATTCTCCCTCGGAATGGGTCAACGGTTGGGCCTGGCGTCGGCGTTGCTGGGCAACCCGCAGACGGTGATCCTGGACGAGCCGGTCAACGGCCTTGACCCCGAAGGGGTCCGATGGATCCGGACCACGCTCAAGGAGTTGGCCGACGATGGCCACACGGTCTTCGTGTCGTCCCACCTGATGAGTGAAATGGCCCAGACTGCCACGCGTCTGGTCGTGGTCGGTCGCGGCCGGCTGATCGCCGACACCCCGGTCGACGAATTCGTCGCCCGTGCCTCGAATCATTCCGTCACCGTCCGGACCCCGGAATCGGAACGGTTGCGTGAGCTTCTGCTCGCCACCGTCGGCAGCATCGATTCGGGCGTCAGCGTCGCCCGTGAGCGGCCCGACGTACTGCGGGTCGACGGCCTCACCGCCGAACACATCGGCACCATCGCCTGGCAGGCCCACCTGCCGATCTTCGAACTCGCCGTGCAGCAGGCCTCCCTGGAAGAAGCGTTCATGACCGTGACCAGCGACTCCGTCGAATACCGCACCTCTGATATTGCCGGCACCCAGATCATCGACACCGGGGCGGTGGCGGCATGACAACGACGCAGACCACGCAGGCCACCAAACCGGCGTCGACGATGTTCGGCCGTGGCACCGGAATGCGGGTGACGCAGTCGCGGGTCGTGGTGTCCGAGTGGACGAAGTTCCGTTCGGTGCGGTCCACCGTCTATACCTTGCTGGCCGCCGTTGTCTTCATGCTCGGGCTCGGCGCCCTGTTCTCGGCCATCACCGCCGGCCAGCCGGGCGGCTTGGAGCCCGGTCAATCCGCTGTGTCGACGTCGCTGAGCGGCACAATTTTCGCCCAGTTGGCCATCGGAGTGCTGGGCGTGCTGCTGATCAGCGGTGAATACAGCACCGGAATGATCCGCTCCTCACTGACCGTCGTGCCCCGCCGCCTGCCGATGTTGTGGGGCAAACTCGCAGTGTTCACCGGTGTGGTGTTCCTGACCATGCTGATCGCCAGTCTTGCGGCGTTCTTCGTGGGCCAGTTGCTGTTCAGCGGGCAGCACCTGGACGCCTCGCTGTCCGACCCGGGTGTGTTGCGGTCGGTGGTCGGCTCCGCGCTGTACCTGACCGTTGCGGGCGTGACGGCGCTGGCGTCGGGTGCGTTGCTGCGGAACACCGCGGCCGCGATCACCAATCATCGGACACGCTTGACCGGCAGGATGGCGAGACCTCCGATGATGGCGCACACGCCGGCGAACGCGTAGAGCACGCCGTAGCTGCCGCCGCCGATCACCAGGATCACCGGCGCGATCGCCGGCGCGACGGAATAGGGAAGCGCGCCGGCAATGTTCAACACCCCGAGATCCTTTGCCGCGTTGGCTTTGTCGGGCAGCACATCGGCAACGAGCGCCAGGTCAACGGCCATGTACACGCCGAAGCCGAGGCCACCGATCGCCATGCCGACCAGGAATCCGTTGAAGTTGCTGGCGATGGCTATCACGAACATCGCAAGGCCGTACACGATCGAGGCGGTGAGAACGAAGATCTTCCGTCGACCGGTCCGGTCGGAGAGCTTGCCGCCGATCAGCGAAGCGCCGACGATGAGGACCGACTGGACCAGCGTGCCGAGGAAGATCTGTTGCGGCACATCGGCCTCGGCGCTGCCGATCTTGTCCAGCAGGTAGTAGGCTTGGTAGGTGGTCAGCAGTGCGTAGGCCATGACGAACATGAAGCGGCTGGCGAAAGCCCAGGCGAAATCCGGGCTTTTCCGCGGATTCACATAGAACGTGCCCGCGAATTCCCGGAGTGACCACGCCGGCTTGTCCGCCTTGGCCAGTCGGCGGTCATTCAGCGTCACCGCGAAGAGCAGGACGAAGAACCCGCCGATTGCGCACGGGACGAGGAACATGCCGATCGCATTGCCGGTGAACAGCTGGACCAGGAAAGTGCCGCTCACCGAAGCGATGGGCAGGCAGACACCGAGGACGCCCGCGACCGTGCCGCGTTGGACCTCCGGGACCTGGTCCGGGAGCACGGCGACCAGTGCCGCGAGCACAGCGTTGAAGAACAGCTGGGCGATGCACCATCCGGCCAGCACAACCAGGACGCTGGGTGCCAGCGCGACAATCGCGACAATGAGGATGCCGAGGGAGCCGCCCAGCAGGCCGATGACCATCCAGGGCCGTCGCATCCCCAGCGGCGACGACGTGCGATCGCTCATCCTGCCGAAGAACGGATTGCCGACCAGTGACAGCAGGGCGCCGGTCCCGGTGACCAGGGCCAAGTTGGTCGGGGCCCGTTCGATCCCGACCAGCGAGTTGATCTTCAAGGCCAGCGTGACCAGCAAGGGTGCGAGGAACAACAGGCAGGTGCCCATGTACGCCAGCACGTACAGCGAGATGAACCCCCAGCCGACCCGGCGCACCGCGGGTGGGGTGGTCTGCGGCGCAGCCCCGCCCGCAGCCCGATAGTCAACGCCCTCCGACCCGACGGTGGGAGCCAGTTGGGGGTGGGCAGCGGGGGTGCACTCCGCGGAAGGAAAAAAGTCGGGCATATGCGCTCTCCTCACGGCGGTAGGGAGTCAGCGACCGAGGCACTACGCGCGTTGCTTGCAGCGGTGGCCAGCATATGGGGTTTTGCCCGGATCGAGGAGACGGCAGCGGCTGCGTCTTAACGGGCGCTGAACACCACCGATCGCGACGGGTGACCGGGATCGACGGATGGTGGCCGGATGCCGGGCTTCAGCTCTCGGCGTGCGGTGGCGGGTGGGTCGCGCCGACGTCGTGCAACAGGGCATGGATCTGCTCGCTGGCGATGCTCCACCGGCGCTCCCGGCCGACCCGCTCGGATCTGACGATGCCACGGATCCGCAGCGCACCGAGGGCATGTGAGGTGGCGTTGGCGGTCATCTGAACCGTTTCGGCCAGATCGCCGACGTTGATCCCAGGGCAGTAGTGCACGGCCAGCAGGATCCGCAGCCGGTTGGTGTCGGCCATGGCCTGGAAGATCTCAGCCCACCGGTCGACGACGGCCGGGTCGGTGTTGGTGCCCACGATGGACAATCCGAGTCCGCGGTCGTGACGAAGCACGTCCGTGACGCCGGGACCCAGCTCCTGATGACCGCCGGTTGCCGTCATCGTCTCAGTCTGACAGCAGCGACGGCCGGTCATCGGCACCACACCACGGCAAGCTGCTGTACCGAAATTCATCGGCTCGTCTGAGCCGATGACCAACCATCGGGGATACGATCTTGGCGGTCGACTCTCGGAGGTCGCCGCTGCGCGCGACCGGGAAAGGGGCGCTGCACATGTCCGGAGCGAACTCACCGTCCACCACCGTTGCAGCTGCGCGGGCACATCCCCGCTCGCGGCTGGGACCACCCGGTGGGTGGAAACGGATCGCCGGCGCGCTGTCGGTGGTGTTGCTGTTGACGGCCGTGTCGTTCGGCCTGCTGTTCGCTGTCGTCGTTCCTGGTCATCACGAGATCAACGGACAGATCTTCGGGATCGGCCTGGCGATCACCGCCTACCTGCTCGGGGTCCGGCACGCGTTCGACGCCGACCACATCGCCGCCATCGACAACACCACCCGAAAACTCGTCGCGGACGGCCAGCGGCCGGTCACCGTGGGACTGTTCTTCTCCCTCGGGCATTCGACGGTGGTTTTCGTCATGGCATTCCTGGTCGCGATCGGCGCAAAGTTCGTCACCGCCCTGGTGTCGGACGACTCCGATGTCCACCAGACCCTCGGGGTCATCGGCACGTCGATCTCCGGGTTCTTCCTGGTCATCATCGGGTTGATCAACCTCGCCGCGCTGATGAGCATCTATCGGGTGTGGCGGGATGCGCAGACCGGCGGCTATGACGAGGACGCCCTCGAGGACGCGCTGAATTCCCGCGGCGCGTTCGCCCGGCTGCTGCGGCCGGCCATGAAGGCGATCAAACGGCCGGGACAGATGTATCCCCTTGGGTTCCTTTTCGGCCTGGGGTTCGACACTGCCACGGAGATCTCGCTTCTCGTGCTCGCGGGCGCCGGCGCCGCGACCGGGTTGCCCTGGTACGCGGTGATGGTGTTGCCGCTGCTGTTCGCCTCGGGGATGAGCCTGTTCGACACCCTGGACGGGGCGTTCATGCAGGCCGCCTATCAGTGGGCGTTCATCCGCCCGGTCCGCAAGGTCTACTACAACCTCACCACCACCGGCCTTTCGGTGGCCGTTGCTCTGATCATCGGCGGCATCGAATTGATCAGCGTGTTGCACGACAAGGCGGACCTCACCGACCCCGTCACCACTTGGATCGCCGAGATCACGCTGGATGACATCGGCTACCTCATCGTCGCGCTGTTCGTGCTGGTCTGGGCCGGCTCGTTCACCTACTGGCGATTCAGCAACCTCGAACAACGATGGACCGCAAAGCTTGCCGACGGTGGCGCGTCCGACCGCTGAGCAACAGAGGCGCGAGGCCCGCGGGTATTCGTGATGGATCGGGACTGACTTCAGCGGGTCAGACCCAGGTCGCTGCCCGGAGCCGTTTCGGATGTCGGTGCGGTTGTCCACGCTGCGGGGTCGTCGCATCTGGGCTTGACCTTGCCCCCGGGTCAAGGTTGGAGGATGGCGGGATCAACGCGTTGGACCAAGGGTGGCGACTCGCTCCGAGGCCGCCTTGCGACCCGTGGCGTCGCGTGCAACGACAAGCTGGAAGGTAACTGAGATGTCAGATGACGAGCTGGTGGGGTTGAGTCGCACCCGTGAGCGATCTGCTGGTGGCGCACTCGAGGCTGTTTCGGCTTACCTTCGCGGGCAGGCCGCCGCCTATTGCGACTCGAACGATGTGCCAGGTTATCTTGCCGGCGTCTATCACGACGGCGGCCAGGTCGTCGTGGCTCATGGCGTGGCGAACGTCGTCACCGGCGCGCCGATGCTCGACGACACCGGATTTCTTTTCGGATCCATCACAAAGGCCCTGACCACGACCCTCGTTCTGCAACAGGTCGAACGCGGTCTTGTCGATCTCGAAAAACCAGTCATCACGTACTTGCCGGGGTTTCAACTGTCGACCCCCTCAGCGGCCGAGAAGATCCGCGTCCGGCATCTCCTCACGCATACGGACGGGATCGATGCGGACTTGTTCTTCCCTGACGCCAAGGGGCGGGGTGCTCTGAAGGTCTTCCTGGAGGGGCTCGGGCGGTACTGCGGGGCGCTCTTCGAGCCCGACGAATACATCAGCTACTGCAACGGCGGGATGATCGTGGCGGGCCGCGTACTGGAGGTAGTGACGGGCGCGTCGTACCACGACCTGCTCAAGCGTGACGTGTACGCAACTGTTGGCATGGATGACTCATCCACCTCTGCCGAGGAAGCCATCCTTCGGAGCACCGCCGTTGGCCATTTCCCCGATCCGGCGACCAACGGCGCCCGGCGCACCGACATGTTCATGCTGCCGGACTCCTGGGCGCCCGCTGGTGCTACGCCGATCGGCCCTATCCGTGATCTGCTCGCCTTCGGGCGGACCCAGCTCGCCGACGGCGTATCGCCGTCGGGGACCCGCGTGCTATCGCGGGAGTCAACCGCACGCATGCAGTCGGTGTCCTATGACATGGGAGTCCCCAACGTTCCACCTTTCGGGCTCGGATGGGTGCTCATGCCATTCGGAAGAACGACCGTGCTGTGCATGTCAGGATCATCGCCCGGTGGGGTGGCCGTGCTGGCGGTCGTGCCTGAACACGATCTCGTCTTTACAGCGTTTGGCAATGATCCACGGGCGATGGCGCTGCATGAGCAGATGCTGCTCTGGCTACTACGTCACCACCTCGACGTCGAGATTCCGGACCTCATCACGGACACGTCCCCTGTCAACGACCTGACTTCGTACGTGGGCACCTATCGATCCAATCAACTTCGCGTCGACGTCAGTGCAGTGGACGGCCAGCTGGAGGAGAAGCTGACCTACGAACCGCTGGACGACGTGCAGGAGCGGATCTTCACCGGGTTCTCGGGTGGCATGATCGCATTCCCGGCGCGGCGTTGTGTCCCACTTCGCGACGGACTCTTCGCGCCGGCCGGGTTGCCGCTGGACGCATTCAACGGATATTCCCGGCAGATGCTGGTTTCCTACCACGGTCTGAACGACGGAAAGGCGAACTATCGATGTGCCGGGGGCCGCATGACTCGGCGCGAGCACGCCGGTTGAACAACCTGCATCCGGAATCCGTTGGGCCGCGGTGCCACTGAGAGGATGAAAGTCCGGGCGGGCCGATCGAAAGGTGGACCGACACGTGATCACCATCGGTCAGCTGGCCGGTTACGCGGGCGTCACGATCAAGACCGTCCGGCATCATCACCGGCTCGGCCTGCTGGCCGAGCCGCCGCGCGACGCGTCGGGGTACCGCCGGTACACCGCGCACAACGCCATCGACCTGGTCAAGATCAGGACGCTGGCCGAGGCGGGTGTGCCGCTGGCCCGGATCAAGCGGGTGCTGACCGCCGAGCCCGACGAGTTCGCGGCGGCGATCGCCGAGATCGACCACGACTTGCAGCGACGAGCCGAAGAGCTCGTGCGTACCCGCCAGCGGATCGCCCAACTTCGCGGCGGCGACCGGCTGTTCGTCTCTGCGGATGTCGCCGACTTTCTCGACCGGCTGCATCTGCTCGGCGTCAGTCGGCCCACCGTCGACATGGAACGCGACCTGTGGATCCTGATCCAGTCGGTCTCGCCGCGGCAAGCGGCCTTCTGGATCGCCGACAAGCGTGACGCGATGGACGATCCCGAGTTCCGCGCCATCTACCTCGACTACGACGCGGCGTTCGACTGGTCCCCGGACGACCCCCGCCTGCCTGATGTGGCCGACCGCACGCAGCGGTGGCTCGCGAAGCAGCACAGTGGATCCGAAGTGCCGGCACGGCCGAGCCCGGACCCGATCGTCGCCGAGCTGGCCTCCACGGCGGCCGTATCCTCGCCGGCCTGGGACCGACTCACCGAGATCGGTCGGCAGCGCAGCGGCGACGGAGCGACCTCTGACCGCGGCCCCGGCGGGCGTCTGCTCGCCGCGGTGCGCAAGAACGCAGGGTCACCGACTGCGAGACAACGGATCTGCGATGGCCGGGCGGCGAGCACGTTCTGGCCTGGAAACTCCTGCGGGCCAACGTTATGCTGCGATGCCGGGACGCTCGGGCGTCACTTCCAGACGGACGGAGGCAGTGCATGGGCACCATCACGACGACAGATGGCACTGAAATCTTCTACAAGGACTGGGGCTCAGGTCAGCCGATCGTCTTCAGCCACGGCTGGCCGCTGTCGAGCGACGATTGGGATACCCAACTGCTGTTCTTCCTGCAGCAGGGATTCCGGGTCATCGCCCACGACAGGCGAGGGCATGGACGGTCCACGCAGACCAGCGACGGTCACGACATGGACCACTATGCGGACGACCTGGCGGCGCTCACTGCGTATCTCGATCTCTCCGACGCCGTCCACGTCGGGCACTCCACCGGCGGCGGCGAGGTCGTGCACTACATCGCCCGACACGGCGAGAGCCGCGTCGCGAAGGCGGTCTTGATCAGTGCTGTCCCGCCGCTGATGGTGCAGACCGACGCCAACCCCGGCGGCCTGCCCAAGAGCGTGTTCGACGATCTGCAGGCGCAACTGGCCGCCAACCGGTCCGAGTTCTACCGGGCCCTCCCGTCGGGACCGTTCTACGGCTTCAACCGGCCCGGCGTGGAATCCTCGGAAGCGATCATCGAGAACTGGTGGCGCCAGGGAATGATGGGCGGAGCAAAGGCGCACTACGACGGCATCGTTGCCTTCTCCCAGACCGATTTCACCGACGATCTCAAGAAGATCACCGTTCCCGTCCTGGTGATGCACGGCGACGACGACCAGATCGTCCCCTACGCCGACTCCGGACCGCTGTCGGCGAAGCTGGTGCAGAACGGAACCTTGAAGACGTATTCAGGATTCCCGCACGGCATGCCGACCACCCAGGCCGAGACGATCAACGCCGACCTGTTGGCTTTCATCCAGTCCTGATCGCCTGGCAGGCGCGACGTTTGCATCCTTCGGTCGGACGCGACACCAGCCGGTCGTGGAGTCGTGCTCATTGATCTCGGTAGTACCACCCGCTGTCGCTGAGGCGGCTTGGGGTTCTCACCGTAGGTGATCTTGCCCTCGAACCGCCCGCGGACGAGACCAGTTGCCGTGGCGAGGAAGTCATTCACCCGTGCGCTCGCATCGGCGACCAACTCGGGCAGGCGCTGTGGTTGGGTGGTGAGCAGCTCGACACGCTCGTTCAGGGTGTCGCCGGGCAGGAAATCCGCGGCCCATCAGGCTCAGCTCCGCGCCCGTGACGAACACGATTTCACCACCGTGCCGCCGGAGCCGCTCCGCCCGGCCGCGCCGACCTCGGCTCGAGATCGGTCGCGCCCTTTCGAGCCACAACGGCGCCGTCAGCTGAAGGCTGCGCCGAACCACCTGGGCAGCGCTCTGAGCAGATCTTGCTGATCTTCGCCGACCCACGCTACGTGGCCGTCGGGCCGCAACAGCGCCGCGGGGAGGTCCAGTTCCGCAGCGTCGTCTACGACGTCGACGATGTGGTCGATCCGATCTGCCCAGCCCGCCAACGAGAGCCGGCCGGTCTGGTCGAGCAGCAGCCCGCGGCCGCCGTGCATCAGCCCGTAGAGGCGACCCCGCTTGAGCCCCACGTCCCGCATCCGCCGGCCGAGCAGTTCATGCCCCTCGCCGAAGTCGTAGCGGACCCCGATCGCAGTGATCTTCTCGACCAGGTACCGGTTCACCTCATGGAAGTCCATCAGTTCCGACACAAGCCGGCGCACGGCCTGGGCAGCGGGCTCGAGGGACAGCAGCTCCATCTGCGCGCGGGTGTTGTCCAGCACGTCGGCGGCCACCGGGCGCCGTTCGGTGTGGTAGCTGTCCAGCAGCCCCTCGGGTGCCCAGCCGTTGACCGCGGCGGCCAGTTTCCAGCCCAGGTTGAACGCGTCCTGGATGCCGAGGTTGAGCCCCTGCCCGCCGGTCGGCGGGTGGATGTGCGCCGCGTCGCCGGCCAGTAGCACCCGGCCGACCCGGTAACGCTCGGCCAGCCGGGTGGCATCGCCGAAGCGGGAGAGCCACCGCGGCGAATGCACGCCGAAGTCGGTGCCGGCGACCACCCGCAGCTGCCCTTTGACCTCCTCGAGGGTCGGCGGGGCCGTGCGGTCCTCGGCCACCCCGTCGGCGGGCACGACAACGCGGTACAACCCGTCCGCCAGGGGCATGAGGCCGAAACGCTTCTGGGTCTTGCGGACCTCGGTCACCACGGCGTCGAGCGTCTCCTGCGGGACGGCCACCTCAACTTCGCCCAGCAGCGTCTCCACTCGGCTGGGCTCGCCGGGGAAACCGATGCCGAGCAGCTTGCGCACCGTGCTGCGGCCGCCGTCGCAGCCCACGAGGTACCGCGTGCGCAACCGCGCGCCGTCGGCCAGCTCGACGCTCACCACGTGATCGTCCTGGCTCAGCCCGACCAGTTCGCGGCCGCGCCGGATCTCGACGCCGAGTTCGGTGGCGTGCTCGGTCAGCAGCCGCTCGGTGGTGGTCTGCGGGATGCCCAGGACGTACGGATGCGCGGTGTCCAGTCGGTCAGGCGCCGGCTTGACGATGCCGGCGAAGAACCCGCCGACCGGGTACTGCTGGCCGAGCGCGAGGAACCGCTCCAGCAGACCGCGCTGGTCCATCACCTCGATGCTGCGCGCGTGCAGGCCCAGCGCCCTGACAACCCTGGTCGGCTCCACTTCCTTTTCCAGCACCAGCGCGTGCACGCCGTGCAACCGCAACTCGCCGGCCAGCATCAAGCCGGTCGGCCCGCCGCCGGCAACGATCACGTCAATCACGAAACTCCCACTCAACAAGGTGCGTCGCGAATCCCTGAATTCCGCAGGTCCTGGACCCGGTCGGACAGCACGACCCGCGTCTTGCCGCCCCTTCCTCAGCCTCACCTGCTCGATCATCTGCCCACGAACACTGCGCAGCTGAAAATGAGACGATCTCTTCTCGTCTGCGGCGTCGACAGCTGTGCAGATCGCCCCGGACAATGCCATCTCATGCTCGGCTGGACGGGCCAACTCGCGCCAGCGGCAAACTGGGCGTTCGACGAGGAGAAGTCATGGCAACCTTCACCCGGTCAGACGACCTGCAGGGAGCGGAGTTCGTCGAAGCGGACCTGCGCGGCGCCCGGTTCGTCAGGGCTGACCTATCCGGCGTCGTGATGCGCGGCGTCGAGGTGCAGGGTGCGGACATCGACGCGCCGTGGCTCTTCGACGGCGAGGGCTTCTTGCGCGTCAACGGCGTCGACGTGATCCCACTCGTCGAGGCCGAACTCAACCGCCGCTTTCCCGGCCGCGCCGACCGGCGCGCCGGAGATCCGGATGGCCTGCGCGCGGCCTGGGCCACGCTCGAGCGCACCTGGGCGGCCACCCTCGAGCGCGTCGCGGCGATGCCGGCTGGCACCGTCGACGTTTCGGTCGGCGGCGAGTTTTCGTTCGCGCAGACGCTGCGGCACCTGGTCCTTGCCACCGACGCGTGGCTGGGCCGATCGATCCTGGAGATCGAACAGCCATTCCACCCCATCGGTCAAACGGACGCCAGTTTCGAGACCGACGGCCACGACATGGCGATCTTCACGACGGTCGCGCCGTCGTACGCCGTGGTGCTCGATGTCCGGGCGGGTCGCGTCGCCATGGTGCGCGACTTCCTCGCCACCGTCACGTCGGAGGTGCTGGCCGCGACGCGAAAGAATCCCCACGCCCCCTAATACCAGGAGACTGTCCTCTCTTGCCTGCACGTGATCCTCGAGGAGGAGTGGGAGCACCACCGCTACGCCGTCCGCGACCTCGATGCGATCGAGGCGGAGTCCGGCGCATGACAAGGTGGCCTCAGCTCGCCGTCAGTCAGCTCGCCGTCAGTCAGCTCGCCGTTACTGGCCGCGCCAATCCGCCCGTCACCGTGGGGCCGATTCACGGTGACACAGCGACCGCAATGCCCGATGCTTCGACGATCGGCCGTGGGGGGACCAGACCTCGCTCATCCGCTGCGCGCGCTGCTGGGCTCGCGGCCTTCGCCGGTACGAACCGACCACGGGAACCCTGCGAATGCCGGGATCCCGGTCAGAACGGCCCAGCCGAATCGGTGCGCTGCCTGGAACAACTCGGACGCCAGAACCAGCGGGTCGATGAACGACACCGTGGTGACCGATGCTTCCGGTCGGCGCGGCCGAGTCGGGTGCGGCCGACCGGTCGGATGATGCGTGTGCAAGGGGATTCCCAGCGCGGCAAGAGCGTCTCTCGCCTCGGGATCACCGCGTTCAGCCCAGGCCTGCACGACGCGCACCTTGACGACATCAGCGACCCACCTGTCCGCGGAATCGCTGGGCACTTCGTCCGTGCCGTGGCCGTGGACGAGCACCAGCCGGCCGCCGGTGTCCCGGACGAGCACGTCCCACGGGCCGTGTTCCGGCGTGCCGGCGAGCAGCACGCTACCGATCTGTGGCCGGGAGACAAGGATGCTCGGAACGTTGCCGGCCCGGAGAATGGCGTGGATCCGTTGCAGCCGTGCGGTCATCGACAACCTTCCTCGAGCTCGGCGACCCGTCGTGCACCGAGCGGTTGACAGCACTGTCAAGATCATCGCTGGCCGTTGCCGGCATCCGCGGGGTCTCACGCCGTCGGCCTACCGGGCATCGGCGGCCGTGTGACGAGCGAGTGCGCGGACCATGTCACCCACCCGGCGGCCGGGCGTCGGCTGCCACTGGAGGTGGGGTACTGAAGCGAACGGGGCGTTCATCTGTCGACTCTCATCAGACCCCTTTCCGGTGAAGCAGATCACCGTCCTTGGTCGGATGTTCAGGGCCGAAAGTCACATCGTCGTCAACATGACGTTCAGCGTGCGCCAGACGTGGCCACGATCTGCTCGCGTGCTCGCGTGCTCGCGTGCTCGCGTGCTCACGTCCTCCCGGCAACGGGAAGGGGCTGGTCTCGCGTGACGAGGTAGGTGATCGGACCGGAACCCGCGGAATCCCGATCCCGCCGCCGGGGCTGCTGACCGTGGGTAGCGATCGTTGCCGGCGTATCCGCCTGCGCCGGCGCCTGCACGGGTGCGGTGGGTTCAGAAACCGCAGAACGGGGCCCGTGGGACCTGGCCCCTGTCAGGGTTGCAGGTCGGTGGCGGCGCGCAGCGAGCCGTCCATGTAGAACGGGGTAGAGGTGTGTTCGTGGACGATCCGCCACTGGTGGTCGGTCCGCCGCAGCCCGAGGGTGGACCGGTACCACAGGGTGAACGGCTGCGGCGAATCCGGGGGAGCGCCCATGCTGTTCAGGCTGGTGCACAGTGCGAGGTCACCGTCGACGGTGACCTGCAGGTCGTGGACCTCGGACCACGCGCTGCCGCCCTTCTCGGCGATCCAGGCCTGCAGCTTGCCGATGTCGCGGGTGCCGTCCACTGGCTGCACCAGCGGCGGTGCAAGGCTGAACACCACGGCGTCCGTGGCATAGGTGGAGCAGATGTCTCTGCGTCACCGGTGCACATTGCCATCGTCCGGTCGTGAATCAACGTGCGGATGGCTGCTTGGTCGTCCATGTGATCCTCCTGGGGTGGGGTGCCAGCGGTCGCGCGCTCTCACCACGATGTCGATACCGGGCCCGCCGGTTTCGACATCAGGGAAACGACCGCCTCAAAGACCTGGAGGGCCAACAGGTGAAATACCTGATCATGGTGCAGAGCAACCCGACCTCACTCGCGCACTGGGAAACCCTGACAGATGAGCAGCAGGAGGAGTTCGGCCGGGCGCACTTCGCGCTGACCGATGCGCTCCTCGATTCGGGGCACCTGGTCACCTCGGCAGGACTCGCCCCGGTCGAAACGGCGAAGCAGGTCACCGTCCGAGACGGGGTGACCGTCGCAACCGACGGCCCGTTTGCCGAGGTCAAGGAGCACCTCGCCGGATTCTACCTGGTCGAGTGCGCCGATATGGACGAGGCCGTCGGCATCGCCGCCCGGGTTCCGGACGCGGAGTTCGCCTACGTGCAGGTACGGCCGGTGTACGACCGCAGCCTGCTCGACGAGTGACCTCGTTCCACCCCGATCGCCGGGTCGAGGAACTCCTGCGTCGGCTCGCGCCGGCCGTCCTGGCCACCCTCGCCCGCCGGCATCAGGGGTTCGACATGTGCGAGGACGCCGTCCAGGAAGCCCTGGTGGTGGCTGCTGAGCGATGGCCGGTCGATGGTGTTCCCGGGAACCCGAAGGGTTGGCTGGTGACTGTCGCCTCCCGGCGGTGGATCGAGGTCTGGCGCAGCGATGCCGCCCGCCGCCGGCGAGAGCAGACAGCTGCTGGTGAGATGATGACCGCGCCCGACGCCGCGTCCGCATCCACCGTGGACCGGGACGATTCGCTGACGCTGCTGTTCCTGTGCTGCCACCCCACGCTGACGCTGGTCTCGCAAGTGGCGCTCACGCTGCGGGCTGTTGGTGGGCTGACCACCGCCGAAATCGCTCGCGGGCTGCTGGTGCCGGAGGCCACGATTGCGCAGCGCATCACGCGGGCGAAGGCGCGGATTCGGGACAGTGGTACGAGGTTCGCCATGCCCGACGACGCGGAGCGCCCGGCCCGGTTGGCGGCCGTGCTGCGGGTGCTCTACCTGGTGTTCAACGAGGGGTACACCGCAACCTCCGGTGCCCGCCTGCACCGCGTTGAGCTCAGTGCAGAGGCCATCCGGCTCACCCGCCAACTGCGGGCGGCGCAGCCGGGCGAGGGTGAGGTGGCTGGATTGCTCGCCCTCATGCTGCTGACCGACGCCCGGCGGGCGGCCCGGACGACGCCGGCCGGCGGCCTTGTTCCGTTGCCCGACCAGGACCGCGGCCGGTGGGATCAGGCCCTCATCGCGGAGGGCAGCGCTTTGCTCACCGGCACGCTGCCCACCTCGACCATCGGCCCGTACCAGGTGCAGGCCGCCATCGCCGCGGTCCACGACGAGGCGCGCAGCGCCACCGACACGGACTGGCCGCAGATCCTGGGCCTCTACGACATCCTGCTGACGATGGCACCCGGCCCGATGGTGACGCTGAACCGGATCGTTGCGGTGGCCATGGTCCACGGACCGGAGATCGGGCTGCGTGCGCTGGATGTCGCCGAGCCGGCATTGGGTGGCCAGCATCGGATCGCCGCGGTCCGGGCACACTTGCTCGATCTGGCCGACCACCCGGAAAAGGCTCGTGAACAGTACGAACTCGCGGCCCGCACGGCGCTGAACCTCCCAGAGCGGCATTACCTGGAATCACGTGCGCGACGCACAGCCAGGTAGCGGGCGAACAGCGCCCCATCGATCTCGGCGGCGTCGTTGGTGACGAGTGACCGGCGTCCCCGACCTGGATCCGGACCTGCGATGATCACCGATGAGCTGACATCGCGGAGAAGGCCTGGCTATCGCAGCTGCCCTCGGAAGCGGCGGACCGCACGACCGACAGGAATCGTTCATGGACATGAAACTCGAGCTCGTACCCGTGCCGGTCACCGACGTCGACACGGCAAAGACCTTCTACACCGAGAAGGTGGGGTTCATGGTCGACGTCGACGTGCGGCCATTCGAGGGGATGCGCGTCGTGCAGCTCACCCCGCCCGGCTCCGCGTGCTCGATCGTCATCGGCGCCGGACTGAACGACATCTCCGATATGACGCCCGGGACCCAGAAGGGCCTGCACCTGGTGGTCCCCGACATCGACACGGCCCGCGCCGAACTCATCGGCCGCGGCGTCGCCGTTGGCGAGGTCCAGGATGTGGGCGGCGGCGTCAAATACGCCTGGTTTGCCGACCCCGACGGTAACTCGATGGTGCTTCAGGAAATGGGTTGGAGGACCGGCGAGAACTTTTAGGCGGCGTCCAGGCGGGTTCTGCCGGATTGCGGATGATCAGGGTGTCCAACCCGGCCGGATGTTCCGCGGCGGCCAACTCCCTGGTCCATTGGCAAAATGTCCGACGTGACTGGACGCCGGCTACTGAGCGGCAGCTGGTCGGTGTTGCGCGGCCGGGGTCAGTGTGTTGATGAGGAGGGTGCATGCACCCTCGCTGCTGGTGCCGAGATATCGGCCCGGCAGCTGCCGTCGGCTGTCCTCCGGTTCGAAGGCGTCGCCCGCGAAGAACACCGGAATATCCAGTGCGTCAACGGCTTCGAGCGAGGCAACGGCGTAGGGCCGACCCCGAACTTCGGTGGAAGAGACGACCACGCCCGTTGCATCCGCCGCTTGTGCGGCGATCGTCAAGGCGAACGGCGAGATTCGGGCACCCAGCACCCGGCACGGCCAGCGTCGGAACCGGAGAAGCAGCGCCAGGGACTCCAGATCGACCATGTTGCGATCGCGGGGGCCGCAGGCCAGCACGATCGGTCCGATTGCCTGTGGTGAGGGTGCAAACGATCCTCGATGGTTCAGCCAGGTTCGGACGGCCTCGGTGGCCATGAGGTTCTGACCCGCGCCGCGCTGCCCCGTCGCCAGTAGTCGGCGCAGTTGTCGCGTCGCTGGTAGCACGATGTCATCCACGCATCGAGCCAGCCCGAAAACCGACGTCGCGAGATCCAGTTGAGCCTGGAGTTCGATGGGATCCAAATCCTGTGACGCCTTCAGGATGCGGCGAATGAGTTGTGCTGCAAACGCTTCGGCGCATTCTCCGGCTGCCGGCGTCGCCTCGGTCCCGCCGATGGGTGCGCCGCCCCCGACAGACGGCGCAGCCTCCGACAACGCTTGCCCCTCTCAGGCGAACGAGCGCCGAACCGCAGCGAAAGGGCCGCGAAATGAACAGTTCGGCAAGCCCTGTCCCTCAGCCTGCCCTGCTCGGCGGGTTCGGATGGGCCCGCGGGGCAACTTGCATAGTTTCGGGCCGGCAACGCATCAGTTGCGCCGAGGTCGGGCTGGAAAGGGCCGATTGTGCGGTGTGTCGCCGAACCGTCAGGTCCGGCCGTGGCCCCCGTGCACCGCGGCCGCCTGGGTTCGCTGACGTTGGTGACCCGTGTCCGCGCGGCGCAGGGGTGGCGCGGACACGGGTGGTTCGAGGTTGACGGGCCGGTGCGCGGGTAACCTCGTCGCACCGACGGGCGCCGACCAACTCGTGGCCCGTCGTTGACAAGCCTGCCCTGCCGAGCGGACTCCGACGGCATCGAGGTACAACTTGCATGATTTCGGGTGGTGGCGCCGCCAATTGGCTGGCGTGGTTCGGGGGGGCCGAGCACCCGTCAGGTCGAAGGCCCAACCGGTCCGGGGTCGTTGGGTGCCAGGGTTCGGGTCAACTCCGCGCAGGCGTCTGCGATGCCAAACCCGAGATAGTGACCCGGGACCCCCCGCCGCCTCCGCTGGCTGGAGAACGCGTTTCCGGCGTAGAAGACCTCGATACCCAGATCGTTCACTGCGCGAATCGATTCGACGGCGCGGCGTCGCCCGGTCGCCAGATGCGACACCACGACGACGCCCGCGACCGCGGTGGCCCGCGCCGCCGTAGCGAGCGTGGCTGTCGAGGTCCTGGCGCCGAGTACCCGCACAAGCCAGCCTTCGAAGCGCAACAGCACGTCCGTCGATTCCAGCCCGATGGTGTGCAGATCGCTGGGTCCGCAGGCCAGCAGGATCTGACGGGGCCGGGTCGGAGGGGGCGCGAACGCGCTCCGCCGGTCGAGCCAGGCGCGGACGGCTTCGGTGGCCATCCTTTCCTGCACGATGTCGCAGTGGCCAATCGCCCACCACACACCGATCTGGCGCATGGCCGGCAGCAGCACGTCGTCGATGCAGGCCGCGAGGCCCAACGTTGCGGTCCCTTCATCGAGCCCGACGCGGATCGATGAGGCGTCCAAGCGCTCAGCGGCTCCGAGGATCCGGTCGATGAACTCCTGCGCGGGTCCCTGCCCGCCCAGCAGCCTGCGCACGGACAGTGCCGCGACACCGGCCTGTTGCCCACGAGCGATTTCGTCGCGCATCAACCGCAGGGCGTTGACCTCTTCGGGCAGATACCGGCGGTGCTGACCGGGTCCCCGGCTCAAGGCGGGGACGCCATAGCGCAGTTCCCAGGACCGAAGTGTTGGCATCGGCACGCCCAGGATCTGCGCGACGTCCTTGATCGGAACTCCCCGAGGATCCCCGGCCGTGAGGTCCGGACCCGTTGACACCTCCATGCGAGCCTCTCCGTCGCCCCGGCCGAATTTCGCCAGGGTTCGACATCTGGCAGGTTGCCTACTCCGACAATAGGCCCATATCACCCACGGGGGTGGGATCGGTCGAACCCTGGCCGGCCCGTCCGGCGGGCGAACTCGAGGCATGACCCGTGGCCCGGAGCACGACCCGAGGGTGCCGTGGCGTGTGGTCGATATCGGCCGCACGCCCACCCCCTCCACTCGAGGAACGCTGGTGACCCGCCGATGGACCGGCGGCGCTCCTTCGTCGTCGTGTATCTCAACCCTCGGTCCTGAACGACACAGCATTCGGGGACGCACCCACGACCCGGTCCTGCTGTCGATGACAGCATGTTGGCCCTGAGGCGATGAGCATAATGCGCGGTGGCCCAATGTTTCCGGCAGGTCGACACTGACTTCGGCCGCAGTGCTGCAGCCCTGTCTGACCCGCCGCAGCTGTCGGCTTCCGGGTCTATTTTCGGCGGATGGCTGTCCTGGACTGGCTGCTCGACTCCGATCCGACGCTGCGCTGGCAGGTACTGCGTGACCTGACTGACGCACCCCTGCAGGCGGTGTCCGCGGAGCGGGCTCGCGTCGCGATGCAGGGGTGGGCCGCGCGATTGCTCGCGCTGCGCGGCGAGGACGGCCAGTGGGCGGGTGGTGCGTGCTTCCCGGCGGATTTCCGCGGCGACTTCTCCAAGGGCCGGCCCTGGACCGCGACGCTGCCCAGCCTGACGTTGCTCCGGGGATTTCGGCATCGATCCGGAGGCCGAGCCGGTGCGTGAGGTGGTCGCGCTGGTGGGTGCGACCTGCCGTTGGGAGCACGCCGGGCAGCGGTTCTTCGACGGTGAGGTGGAGCCGTGCATCAGTGGGCGTACCGTCGCGGTCGGCGCCTATTTCGGGGTGGACGTCGACAGCATTGTGGTCCGGTTGCTCAGCGAGCAGCTCGCGGATGGCGGGTGGAATTGCGAGGCCGAAACGGCTCGGTGCGTGCATCGTTCGCGACAACGATCTGCGTGCTCGAGGGATTGCTCGAGTACGAGCGGGCGACCGGCGGTTCGTTGCGGGCCGTCGCGGCGCGCCGCAGAGGAGAGCAGTACCTGCTCGACCGGTCGTTGTTCCGACGGCAGAGCACAAGGGCGTCCGCACTGGTCGAGCTGCCGGAACCATCGTGGGGCACGAGTCACGTCGGGCCCGGCCGACACGAGTTCACGTGCCGCTTCCGGCCCGCCGAACAGGACCCGCCCATCCCCGTCTACGACCCCTTCGCGGAGTTCGCCGATGCCTGATGCGAATTCAGTGGCCACCGTCGCAGCGTGGCGGCAGGTCGACATCGAGCTGACCGCCGCCGCAGAACATGCCGACCCCTACGGTCAAGTCGACGTCTGGGCCGATTTCGTGTCCGAGGCGGGAGAGGTGTTGCGACGTCCGGCCTTTTGGGATGGCGGTCGGGCATGGCGGATCCGCTTTGCGCCGCACGCAGGCAGCCGACGCTGGGAGTGGGCGACGTCCGATTCCGTCGGCGATTCCGGACTCGCGGGTCTGCGAGGCGTGCTCACCGTGGTTCCGGGATCGACGGATGACGCCTTTGATGAGCACGGCTTCTGGCGCATGTCGCGCGGTGGGCGGAGCCTGGAGCACACCGACGGCACGCCCGCCCTGATGATCGCCGACACGGCCTGGGCGCTGCCCTGGCGGGCTACCGCGGAGCAGGTCGCGGTGTATGCAAGGGATCGGCAGACGAAGGGGTTCAACTTCCTGGCCCCCGGCTGCGGCTGGCGGGAGGCGCTCGACTTTCCGGGGTCGACCTGCGTCGGCATGGTCGGCCGCATCCTCGCCGGTCTGCCGATCACCGACATGAGGCCCGGCTGGCGGGACGTCCTGGCCGCCCGTTGCCTGATCGTGCCCGGAACCCTGTTCGTGAACTACTCAGCAACCGGTGCGCCCCTGCTGCCGATCTCCGACCGACCGCTGCCGCGGTCCTACCGCATCGTGGATCCACGCAGCGGCCTCGTACTCGAGCGCGGTCGCCGTGCCGAGGAGAACCAGCCGCTCCTGGACGCCGGCAACGGACCGCGCGTCACCATCATGGTGGACGAAGCAAGCCACGCTGCAGCACATCTCACGGAGGCGGTACCCACATGAGCGTCACTCGAGCCGTCGTGGTCGGGGTGGACTACGGCACCCTGTCCGGTCGCGCTGTTGTCGTCCGCGTGCACGACGGGGCCGAATTGGGCTCCGCGGTCTTCGAGTACCCGCCCGCCGTGATCTCCGACGAGCTACCGGCGAGCGGCGCCGCCCTGCCGCCGGACTGGGCGCTGCAGGTGCCGAGCGACTATGTCGACGTGCTGAAAACCGCTGTGCCCCACGCTATCGCAGCCGCCGGTGTCGACCCTGCCGACGTCATCGGTGTCGGGACGGATTTCACCGCGTGCACCATGGTGCCGACCACGGCCGACGGGACACCGCTGTGCGAACTCCCGGAGTTCGCCGACCGACCGCACGCCTACGTGAAGCTCTGGCGGCATCACGCGGCCCAGCCACAGGCGGACCGGATCAACGAACTGGCCCTGGCGCGCAAGGAGACATGGCTGTCGCGATACGGCGGGTTCATCTCTTCGGAGTGGGAGTTCGCGAAAGGACTGGAATTGCTGGAGTCGGACCGCGAGATCTACGACCGGATGGAACGCTGGGTAGAGGCCGCAGACTGGATCGTCTGGCAGCTGTGCGGGCGGTACGTGCGCAACGCCTGCACGGCCGGCTACAAGGGGATCAGACAGGACGGGCGATACCCCTCCCGCGACTTCCTGGCCGCGCTCAACCCGGACTTCGCGGACTTCGTCACCGACAAATTGGACCAGCCGATCGGCAGGCTCGGGGCAGCGGCCGGCCGGCTGACCGCACAGGCCGCGGGGTGGACCGGGCTGCCGGAGGGCATCCCGGTCGCAGTGGGCAATGTCGATGCGCACGTCGCCGCGCCGGCCGCCAACGCGATTGCGCCCGGTCAGTTGGTTGCGATCATGGGGACGTCGACCTGTCATGTGATGAACGGCGCGGAACTGCATGAGGTGCCGGGCATGTGCGGGGTCGTCGACGGCGGCATCACCGACGGACTGTGGGGCTACGAGGCCGGGCAGAGCGGCGTCGGCGACATCTTCGGCTGGTTCGTCCGCACCGGCTTTCCCGCCGACTGCGCCGCCCGCGCTGCAGAGCTCGGGGTCTCGGCCCACGAGTACCTCACCGGGCTGGCCACCGCCCAGCGGGTAGGCGAGCACGGGCTGCTCGCGCTGTGCTGGTCGATCACGACCTGTCCGGGCTGATCGTCGGGCAGACCTTGTCGACGCGGCCGGAGGACATCTACCGCGCGCTGCTCGAGGCGACCGCGTTCGGCACCCGCACCATCATCGAAACCTTCATCGCCGCGGGCGTTCCGGTCACTGAACTTGTCGTCGTCGGCGGGCTGATGAAGAACCAGCTACTCATGCAGATCTACTCCGACGTCACCGGGCTGCCGTTGTCCGTGGCCACGTCCGAGCAGGGACCGGCGCTCGGCTCCGCGATCCACGCCGCCGTCGCGGCCGGCGCGTACTCCGACGTGGCCGCCGCGGCAGCGATCATGGGGCGAAAGCGGCAGAACGCCTATCGCCCGATCGCCGAGAACGCCGCCGCCTATGACCAGCTCTATGCCGAATACCGGAAGCTGCACGACTACTTCGGCCGTGGCGGCAACCCGGTCATGCGCCGGCTCCGGCAGATCAAACGCGCTGCCGCCGTTGGATCGCCCGTCGCCTCGACGAGGGACCTCGTCGACACGCCCCCCGCGGCGCCGGCGTGAGCACTCAGCTGCCCTTCGGCCCGAACCGGCGGGCTCGTTCCCGAAAGGTCCTGTCATGACAATCACCGCCGAAATAGCACGCCCGCGTCGCGAGGTGTGTGCATTACACGCAGAACTCACCCGCTACGAACTGGTGGTGTGGACCGCAGGGAATGTCTCCGCCAGAGTTGGCTCGATCATCCTGACCGGCAGCCCCACCGGGCTCAATGGTGAAGGCGCTGGGTTCACCGCCTACAGCAGTACCAAGGCGGGTATTCACGATATGGCACGCACCGTTGCCGCCGCATACGCCACCGAGGGGATCCGGGTCAACACCGTGGTCCCGGGCTATACGGAAACGCCCTTGGTCACCTCCATCTCCGACAACGCCGCCGAACGCGCCGCGATCGTGTCGCGGATCCCGCTGGGCCGCCCAGGCCGCCCGGAGGATGTCGAAGGAATCATGGTGTACCTCGCCAGCGATGAATCCGGCTACACCACCGGTAGTTTGTTACGGGTGGACGGGGGTATGACGGCGCTGTGATCCATCATCGCCCGGCCTTGTCGCTATTCCCGTTGGTGTAGTTGCATGAGGCATGAAGAAGATCGGGTTCCTCTCGTTCGGACATTGGACACCTTCTCCGCAGTCACAGACGCGCTCGGCATCGGATGCTCTGCTCCAGTCCATCGAGATCGCAGCCGCGGCCGAAGAGCTCGGGGCGGACGGTGCGTACTTCCGCGTGCATCATTTCGCGAATCAATTGTCGTCTCCTTTCCCGCTGCTCGCGGCCATCGGGGCCAGGACCAGTCGGATCGAGATCGGGACCGGCGTGATCGACATGCGCTATGAGAACCCGCTCTACATGGCCGAAGACGCGGGAGCGGCGGACCTGATCTCGGGCGGCCGGCTTCAGCTGGGGATCAGCCGGGGATCACCGGAACAGGTCATCGACGGCTTTCGCTACTTCGGGTACGAGCCCGCTGCCGGCTCGGACCATGCCGCCATGGCGCGTGATCACACCCGGGTGTTCCTGGAGGTGATCAAGGGCGAGGGTTTCGCGCAGCCCAACCCGCGGCCGATGTTCCCGAACCCACCCGGCCTGCTCCGGCTGGAGCCCCACTCGCCGGGACTTCGCGACCGGATCTGGTGGGGCGCAGGAACGCGTGCCACTGCCGAGTGGACCGCGGAGCAGGGCATGAACCTGATGAGCTCGACGCTGCTCAGCGAGGACACCGGGGTTCCGTTCCACCAGCTCCAGGCAGAGCAGATTCAGCGGTTCATGCAGGCATGGAAGGCCGCCGGCCATCACCGTGAGCCGCGAGTCTCGGTCAGCCGCAGCATCTTCCCGGTCGTCAGCGACGTTGATCGTGCGTACTTCGGCGGTCAGGCCGGCAGTAGGGACCAGGTCGGCCAGCTCGACGGCGGCACCGCCCGATTCGGAAAGACGTACGCCGGGGAGCCGGACCAGCTGATCGCCGATCTCGCCGAGGACGAGGCGATCGCGGCCGCTGACACACTGCTTCTGACGATTCCGAACCAGCTCGGTGTGGACTACAACGCCCACCTCCTGGACAGTGTGCTGCGCTACGTCGCGCCGGAGCTCGGTTGGCGGTAACAGCGGACACCAGAGCAGGCCCATCACAGAACCGGCGGCCGGAGGTCATCCGCATGGTTGACGTGCGTTGTAGAGTTTTCTTTGCCTCGATAAAGCATCCGCGCACGAGGTGCGCCGCCGCGTTGGGACGAGGCCCCGGCAACTGATCACTGCGACCCGCCCCGCTACATCTCCTCGTTTCTCGCTCAGAGAACCAGCGGTCCTGTGGTTCTGGTCGGCCATTCCTACGGTGGCTTCGTCATCACCAACGCCGCGTCCGCGGGTGGTGATGTGCGAGCACTGGTATATCTCGACGCATTCGTTCCCGACGAGGGAGAGACGGTTTCCAGATTCTCGGCGGTTCCGGGTCGGCGCTCGACGTACCGGACCCGACGACCGTGCTCGACCTGGTCGGATACCCGGGTGGGCCGGAGGGTGACGCCGAGGCGTTCCTGAAACCCGACACGGTGCACCACTCATTTGCCCCAGGACCTGTCGGTCCAGGACCGCTGGTTGATCGTCGCGAGTCGGCGGCCGATCACCCTGAGCGCGAACACCACGCCGGCCGTCGAGCCGGCCTGGAAGTCAGTACCGAGTTGGGCGGTGGTGGGCACCGAGGACCGGGTGATCCCGCCGGACACCCATCGCCGCATGGCGGAGCGAGCCGGCGCCACGATCACCGACGTGGTTGGCTCGCACGTCTGGATGGTGTCGAACCCCCAGGTGACCATCGACGCGATCCTGGCAGCCGCGGCCGCCGTCGGTGACTGACCAGCCTGTGCCCGGGAGCGATCGCGCCAGAATGTTCACGCCATGATCGCGACGGGGTTCCCTGTCACCGTGCGGAAGTAGTGGCCTTCGTCGAGGTCGGCGATGAGTCCGGGGTGAGTTGGCGCCCAGCCCAGCAGTTCTCGGGTCACTGTGTTCGATGCCGGGGCGTCGGCGCCGAAAAGGGCGCCCAGCCAGTTGAAGTGGTTGAAGGCCTCGTCGGTCGGGACGGACACCACGGGTACGCCGAGTCCGCGGCCGATCGCCTCGGCGATCACCCGGGTCGGCACGCCTTCCTCGGCGACGGCGTGCAGCACGCAGCCAGCGGGTGATTGAACCTCCCCGAGGCCGTGGACGACCATCGACGTGTTCGGGCGGTGATCGTCTATCTCGAGAACCGTTAGACGGCCGGTTGGCCATCGACCAAGCGGCGAATCGCGTCGGGGGTCAGCGGATCAGTTGTTGGCTGCCGGTGTTCGGGGCTGACACACGATGAGTGGCGGACAGTAGGTGTCCGGCTTTCATGGAACCATGAATGCCATGAATATCACCCTTCTCCAACCTGCCGGGCTCGTCGCGAGCCCGGCGTTCAGCCACGTCGCCATCGTGCCCGCGGGTGCGACGACCATCTACGTCGGCGGCCAGAACGGCGTCGACGCCACCGGCTCGGTCGTCTCCACCGACGTCGCCGAGCAGTCCAGCCGAGCGGTCGACAACGCGAGCATCGCGCTGGAAGCGGCCGGCGCATCCCTCGCCGACGTCGTCCAGTGGTCGGTGCTCATCGCGGCGGACGCCGATCTCGGTGCCGCCTACGGCGCTATCGCGCCACGGCTTGCCACTGCCGGGGCACCACCGCTCGTCACTGCCGCACGGGTCGCGGGACTCGGCGTGCCGGGCGCGCTCATCGAGGTGAGCGCGATCGCTGCGGTGATGCCGGCGTGAGGCGAGATGCCCTGAGGGTCGGCATCACCGATGCCGACGGTCATCGACCAGGTTTGGCGTGGTCGGTTCGGGCCGTCTGCAGGCTGGCGCCGTTCGTTCGGATGACGTCGGCGTACCAGTGGAAGGACTTCTTCCGGTAGCGCTTGAGGGTGCCGGTGCCGTCGTTGTGGCGGTCGACATAGATGAAGCCATACCGCTTCTTCATTTCCGCGGTGGACGCCGACACCAGGTCGATGCAGCCCCATGTGGTGTAGCCGATCAGGTCGACACCGTCGGCAATGGCTTCGCGTGCCTGGACGAGGTGGTCGTTGAGGTAGGCGATCCGGTAGTCGTCGACAACGGTTCTGACACCGTCGATCTCGACGAGTTCGTCCACGGCACCCAGACCGTTCTCGACGATGAACAGCGGCTTTTGCCAGCGGTCCCAGAAGTCGTTGAGAACGATCCGGAGACCCTGGGGGTCGATGGTCCAGCCCCACTCCGACGTCGCCAGCATGGGGTTGGCGGCGCCGCCGAAGATATTGCCGCCCTGGCCGGCCTTCTTGGTCGTGTCGGCCGTCTCGCACAGGCTCGAGTAGTAGCTGAACGAGACGAAGTCGACGGTATTGCGGAGGATCTCATGGTCGGTATCGGTGATGTCCAGGTGGATATCGGCCTCCCGCAGGGTGCGCAGGAAGTAGCCGGGGTACTCGCCGCGGCAGTGGATGTCGCCGAACGCGTAGTTGGCGTGGTCTGCATGCATGGTGGCGATCACGTCGTCCGGGTGCGGAGTCAGCGGGTAGGTGGGCATGGCCAGGATCATGCAGCCGACCTTGGCGTCCGGGATGACCTCGTGGGCGATCTTGGTGGCCAATGCGCTGGCCACCAGTTCGTGGTGGATCGCCTGGTAGAGATCCGTTTTCGACAACTCTTCCTTGGGTGTGTCGATGGCACCCGACATGAACGGCTCGTGCAGCACCGAGTTGATCTCGTTGAACGTCAACCAGTACTTGACCTTGTCGCGGTACCGCTGGAAGACGGTGCGGCAGTAGCGCTCGAAGAATCCGATGAGCTCTCGGCTGGCCCAACCGTTGTACTTTCTGGCCAGGGCGAGCGGAGTTTCGTAGTGCGACAGGGTGACCAGTGGTGCAATGCCGTGCTCGGCGAGTTCGTCGAAGAGCCGGTCGTAGAAGGCCAGGCCTTCTTCGTTGGGTTCGACGTCGTCGCCATTCGGAAATATCCGCGACCAGGCGATAGACGTCCGGAACACCGTGAAGCCCATCTCGGCGAACAGGGCGATGTCGTCGGGGTACCGGTGGTAGAAGTCGATGCCCACGAGCTTGAGGTTGTCGGGGGTGGGCTCCAGGGTGCGCGGTCCCACGATGCCGTGCGGCATGACGTCCTGGATCGACCAGCCCTTGCCGTCACTCTGATAGGCGCCCTCGCATTGGTTGGCGGCGACCGCCCCTCCCCAGAGAAAACCTGCAGGGAACGCAGGGTTCTCGACGGCCTGGCTCTCGGTCATCGTCCTCTCCAGGTCCATTCGACAACGCCCCATCCGTGCCTGCGGACAGGGCGCTGGTCCTCGGCGCGCCGAGAACCCACTCGCGTCAATTCATGACGGGTTCCGGGGCGGCCGACAGTTGTCCGCGCATCTCGGCTGCGTACTGGTCCGCGTTCGGGCCGGCGATGAGGTGGTACGTCCCGTCGCCGACGGCCACCAAGCCGGCGATGCCAGCGGCCTTTAGTGCGCCCTCGTCGACGGCGGTCGGATCCTTGACCTTGACCCGCAGCCGGGTTTCGGCTGCCGCCTCGACCTTGCTGATGTTGCCCCGCCCGCCGAGGCCGGCGATGAAGTCCCTGGCCTTCTCCGGGGCCAGGGGGTCGCGGAGTTTCGGCTCGACACCTGGTGCTTCGTAGACGACTTCGGCAACCGCGTCGGGACTGAGTTCGGCCTCGTCGCCGGCGACCTTGAGGTATTCCTCGATATCGGTCTTGAGGTTCTCCGATCTGGTTCCGAAGATCGCCTGCATGTTGTCACCCACGATCAGCACACCGGCCGCGCCCAGCGCTTTGAGTTTCTTCTGATCGGCCTTCTTGATGTCGACCACGCCGACCCGCAGGCGGGTGATGCACGCGTCCAGGTCTTTGATGTTGCTCCGGCCGCCGAAGGCGAGGACGAGCTGCTGGGCGAACCGATTCGCCGAGTCCTCTCTGGCATCCTGCACCTCCACTTGCTCGTCCTCGCGACCGGGTGTCTTCATGTTGAAGAGCCGGATCAGCGCGGAGAAGACCACGAAGTAGAGGACGAAGTAGATCGGTCCGACGATCAGCACCAGCCAGGGTTTGATGCCGTTGGCGTAGAAGAGGAGGTAATCGATGGTTCCTTGGGAGAAGGTGTAGCCGAGCCGGCCGCCGAGGAGGTACATGACGGTGAACGCGGAGCCGTAGAGGAAGGCGTGCACCACGTAGAGCAGCGGCGCGACGAACAGGAACGAGAATTCCAGTGGCTCGGTGATGCCGGTGAGGAACGACGTCAGGGCCGCCGCCAGCATGATCGAGCCGATGCGGACCCGGTTCTCCGGCTTCGCGGCCCGCCAGATCGCCAGCGCCGCGCCGCACAGGCCGAACATCTTGACCAGGAAGCCGCCG
>JBBQGJ010000049.1:0-27711 GCA_038322925.1 Mycobacteriales bacterium | reverse complement strand
TCCTCGGTACACAGGTCTTGTCTCGGGCTTCCTCCAGACCCCGCCTCACGACGACGCCCTTGCCTCCGACTCGGAGTTAGCACCACCTCTTCCTCCAGGGGACTTTCACCCCCAAGCAATCGCCCATGCCGGGCGCACCAGTGCGGGCGAGATCTCCGGCGCCCAGGGCACCGGCTCGCCCCCGTTGATGAACGGCAGAGAGTTGCCGGCCAATGCCTCGAAGATCAACTTCACCCCGATGAACCCGAGGATGAGCGCGAGGCCCTTCGAGAGATAGACCAGCCGCTGCAGCAGCGCGCCGAGCAGGAAGTACAGCTCGGACAGGCCGAGGAGCGCGAAGGCGTTCGCGGTGAAGACCAGGAACGGTTCCTTGGTGAGCCCGAAGATCGCCGGGATCGAGTCGAGGGCGAACAACACGTCGGTGACGCCCAACGCCAGGATCACCGCGAACATCGGGGTGAACAGCTTCTTGCCGTCGACCCGGATCGTCATCGTGGTGCCGTTGTACTTCTCCGACACCGGCAGGAACCTGCGCAGCAGCGCGACCGTGCCCGGTTCCTTGGAATCGTCCTCGGCGGCGCGCTTCTCCCTGGCCAGCCGCCACGCGGTGATCACCAGGAACAGCCCGAACAGGTAGAAAACCCAGGAGAACGTGGAGATCAGCACCGCGCCGACGGCGATCAGCGCGCCGCGGAGCACCAGCGCGATCATTATGCCGATCAGCACGACCCGGCCCTGCAGATCGCGCGGCACCGCGAACGACGTCAGCAGGATGACGAAGA
Organism: Mycobacteriales bacterium; assembly: GCA_038322925.1. GTDB lineage: Bacteria > Actinomycetota > Actinomycetes > Mycobacteriales > Nakamurellaceae > Nakamurella. The sequence continues at coordinate 26,929 of JBBQGJ010000049.1, read as the reverse complement.
CGAACAGGTTGTCGATGCTCAGTGCGTATTCGGTGGCGTAGCCGGCGAAGAACTCGCCGCCGTATTGCGGGCCGGCGAAGATGAAGACGCCGATCCCGAAGAGCACCGCAAGACAGACGTAGGCGGTGACCCATTTCGACGCCTCGGCGACGCCGATCACGTGGGCCTTGCGGCCGAAAATCAGGCTCACGGTGAAAATCGCGGCAATGCCGACGAGCACGGAAATCCATACCCACAAGGGCACGTTCATATCAACAGACTCCTCCGGTGCGCGGGATACGACACAACACCGGAGGTCACCTCCGCCGCGGTTTTCGTGCCAGGCCGCCCCGAGAACGATGCCGTTCGCAGCCTGCAAGACGAAACCGAGGCCGGTGACACCGGGTCCGCAACGCTGAAGGACCGTGTTGACAAAGTTGACGGAGCCACCGCGGGGTGGGAGTACTCCCCTCCACGTCCGTGCAGAGTTCCACAGGAATTCTTCGCACAGCGCCGCTCGAGGGATGCCGACTCCCTCACGGGCCGTCACCGATTGCTGACCCGGGCTGTCTCCGCCTGCCTATCCGCTGCCTGTTTTCGCTGCTGTTTCCGAGCCCCGGCACCTGAGCTCGACGGGCAGGTCCGCGGGTTCTGGCACCCTGGTGTGATGATCGATCATGCCCGCGCCCGGCTCGGGCACCCACCGGCCGCGCGAGATGAATACAGCAGCGCGATCCGTTGCCGGCGCACAGTGACATCCACCCTGATCAGTCCCGCATGAAGGCGCGCCTGCGGCGGATGCTCGGCACCCGCCAGCGGAAGGTCACCGCTCTTGTTGTCGTCGCGGCACTGATCGCGGCCGTGGTATGGGTCGCCTGGCCGGCGCCGGCGTCGGTACCGATCGCCAGCCGGGACGTGCAGATCAGCGCAGCCGGCGGGCCCGGCGTCACCGACCCTGTGGTGCTCGACGCCACGGTCTACCTGCCGGCCAATACCCCCGCGCCCGCGGTGATCGTCGCCCACGGGTTCGGCGGGTCGAAGAAGTCGGTGGCCGCCGACGCCGAGCAACTGGCGCGCGACGGTTTCGTGGCGCTGGCCTACTCGGCGCGCGGATTCGGCGCCTCCACCGGCCAGATCGCACTCGACTCGCTGGATTACGAGGTCCCCGATGCTCGCGCGGTGGTCGACTGGCTGGCACAGCAGCCCGAGGTCCAGTTGGACGCCGCCGACGATCCCAGGGTCGGGGTGACCGGCGGGTCCTACGGCGGAGCGCTTTCGCTCATGCTGGCCGGCACCGATCCGCGGGTGGACGCCGCGGTGCCGCTGATCACCTGGAACAAGCTGGAGCAGGCGCTGTTCCCGAACGCGCAGGCGACCCCGCAGGACCTGGCCGCAGCCACCCCCGCCGCGGCCTCCGGGGTGGCCGACGGCGTCTTCAAGAAGTTCTGGGCCTCCACGCTGATGGCCTCGGTGACCACCGGCGCAGCGCTGTCCGCCGCCGGTGTCGCGCAGGGCGACAGCGGGGACAGCGGGTTCGTCCGGCGTGGCGGCACCGGCAGTACCAGCTCTGCGACACCGGCGCCGTCCTCGGGTGACGGTTCGACCGGCACGACCACCGGGTCCGCGGCCGCAGGGATTCCGGGCGGGGCCGGCGACGCGGGTCTCGCCGCCACCGCCTCGTCGGTCAGCTGCGGGCGGATGATGCTGAACCTCTGCGCGGCCTACTCGCAGGCCGCGCAGACCGGGCGGATCACCCCGGCGCTGTCCGCGCTGCTGGCCAAGTCCAGCCCGCAGGCCGTCGTCGGCAACATCACCGCCCCGACCCTGCTGGTCCAGGGTGAACGGGACACGTTGTTCGGATTGGACCAGTCGGACGCGAACGCCAGGGCGATCGCGGCGAACGGCGCCACCGTGGCGATGACCTGGTACAACGGTGGCCACGACGGAGGCTCGCCGGACGCGACCACCGAGGGCCGGATCACCGCCTGGCTGCAGCATTACCTGTCCGGCACCGGACCCGTGCCCTCGAACGCCTTCCAGTACACCGTCGACGGGCCGGTCAGCGACACCGGCTCCGCGCGCAGCCGGACCCTGGAGGCGCCCGAGTACCCCGGCCTGAGCGATGGGACCAGCACCCCCCGAACCGCCGTCGAGGTGACCGGAGACCCGCAGTTCGTGGTGAACCCGGCAGGCGCCTCACCGGCCGGAATCTCGACATTGCCGGGCCTGTCCAGCCTGGCCTCGACCGCGCTGTCCACCTTCCTGGGCGGCCTGCCGGGCCAGACGGCCCGGTTCGCGTCCGCGCCGTTCGGGGAACTGACAGTCGTCACCGGGACCCCGCGGATCACGGTGACCGTGTCGTCGATCCCGGTACCGTCCGCGCCAGGGGATGCGGCCGGGGTCGGGTCAACAAACCCGGCGACGAGCACCACGGGTGACGGCGCCGTGCTGTACGCGTCACTGGCCAAGGTGTCCGAGGGCGGTACCCGCACACTGGCCGGCGGGGCGGTCGCACCCATCAGGCTGACGAACCTGCCGGCCGACGGGTCGCCGGTGACGGTGACCGTCGATCTGCCCGCCACCGCGCTGCAGGTCGAGGCCGGCTCGACGGTCGAGGTCAGCCTGTCGACCACCGACCAGGCCTATGCAGGCCCGACAACGCCTGCCGCGTATCGGATCTCGCTGGCGCAGCCCGGTGCGACCGGGACCGCGACCGAGGCGATCGACGGGCTGTCCACGCCGGAGGTCGGTGGCGTGCGGGTGTCGGCCTCGGAGATCCCGGTCGGTCAGCTGGTGGGGTTGATCGTGCTCGCAACGCTCGTCGTGCTGGCGCTGGTGTTCGGCGGCCGGGTGCGCCGACGCCGGTCGGACGTCGACCCTGCGCTGACGAACGTGCCGCTGTCGATCACCGGCCTCGGCAAGATGTACCCGGGCGGGGTCGCGGCCGTCACCGACGTCGGTTTCCGGGTCGAGGCCGGTCAGGTGCTGGGCCTGCTGGGCCCGAACGGCGCCGGCAAGACCACCACGCTGCGGATGGTGATGGGACTGATCACCCCCACCGCCGGCGAGATCCGGGTTTTCGGGCACAAGGTCGAACCGGGCTCGGCGATCCTGTCCCGCATCGGCAGCTTCGTCGAGGGCTCCGGGTTCCTCCCCCACCTGTCCGGCAAGGCCAACCTGGAGCTCTACTGGAAGGCCACCGCCCGTCCGGAGAAGGACGCGCAGCTGGCCGAGGCGCTGGAGATCGCCGGCCTCGGCAAGGCCATCAACCGGCGGGTCCGGACCTACTCGCAGGGCATGCGTCAGCGGCTGGCCATCGCGCAGGCGATGCTCAGATTGCCCGATCTGCTGTTGATGGACGAACCCACCAACGGGCTCGACCCACCGCAGATCCACGCCATGCGGGAGGTGTTGCGGCGGTACGCCGCCACCGGCCGCACCGTGCTGGTGTCCAGCCACTTGCTGTCCGAGGTCGAGCAGACCTGCAGCCATGTGGTGGTCGTGCACCTGGGCAAGACGATCGCCTCCGGGACGGTCGACGAACTGGTCGCAGCGTCCGGGGAGATGGTCTTCGGTGTGGACGACACCGAGGCCGCTGTCGCGGTGTTGCGGGAGCTGGCCGACGACATCGAACTCACCGAGGCCGGCGTGCAGGCCGATCTCGGCGACCGGCCGGCCGCCGAGGTGGTCGCCGCCCTGGTCGGTGCCGGTGTGGCGGTCAACTCCGCGGCGCCGCGGAACCGGCTTGAGGACGTCTTCCTGGCACTGATCGGGGCGTCCGGTTCGACCACGTCCGGATCGGATGCCGCGGCGGGCTTCGGGTCGGCCGGCACCATCGACAACGGCTCAGGTGCCGGTGCCGGTGTCGGTGTCGGTGTCAGTGCCGGTGCCGGTGCCGGTGCCGGTGCCGACGGGAGCCCCTCGGCCGGCAACGGCCGAACGGCGCTCGGGAATCCGCCGATCACGCCGAACGGCACCCCCGACGGCACACCCACAACGGTGGGATCGACGAACCACCAGGGAGGACCGCAATGAGCCCCGTCCATCACGACCATTCGGCGGACGCCGCGGTCGCCGCGATGAGCGCGGTGCACGGTGCCGTGCCGGTCAAGCCCGACGGAACTCCGGAGGGCTTCCGGGTAGGGCGCACCCTCCCGGTCCGGGTCGAGCTGAGCCGTCAGTTGCGCCGCCGCCGGACCCAGTTCTCGCTGGGCTTCATGGTGCTGCTGCCGATCATCCTGGTGATCTCGTTCGCCTTCGGCACCAACACCGGGGCCCGCGGTGCGGTGTCGCTGGTCGACCTTGCGACGTCCGGCGCGATCAACTTCGCCTTGGTGTCGCTGTTCTTCTCGGCGAGTTTCCTGCTGATCGTGATCATCTCGCTGTTCTTCGGCGACACCATCGCGTCGGAGGCGTCCTGGTCGTCGCTACGGTACCTGCTGGCCATGCCGATCCCGAGGATCCGGCTGCTGCGGCAGAAAGTGCTGGTCGCAGGGATTCTGTCGATCCTGGCGCTGATCATCCTGCCGGTCACGGCGCTGATCATCGGGTCGGTCGCCTACGGGATGAACCCGCTGTCGACCCCGGTCGGCGAACAGTTCACCTTCGGCGAGGGTCTGGTCCGGTTGGGCCTGATCGTCGCGTACGTCGCGGTCCAGCTCACCTGGGTGGCCGGCCTCGCGCTGTTGCTCAGCGTCTCGACGGACGCCCCGCTGGGCGCCGTCGGTGGCGCTGTGCTCATCTCGATCCTGTCGCAGATCCTCAATCAGATCGACGCGCTCGGCGACCTCCGCAATTACCTGCCGACCCACTACTCCTTCGCCTGGACCGGGGCACTGGTCGATCCGGTCCGGTGGGACGACATGATCCGTGGCGGGTTCATCAGCCTGGCCTACGCGGTGGTGCTCACCGCCGTGGCCGTGCTGCGGTTCCGGCGCAAGGACATCACCAGCTGATCGCGATCGGCGCGCGCCCCGCGGCCGATCGACCGATCAGGCCGCCGCCAGCGACCAGCACCAGGGCGACCGGCAGGCTACTGGACGCAGAACTCGTTGCCCTCCGGGTCGGTCATCACCACCCAGCGCTCGCCCATGTCGCCCTTGCGCTCCTCGACGACGGCGCCGCCGGCGCCGACCAGTCGCTCGACGTGGGTGAGCACCGTGGACCAGCGCTCCTCGCCGTCGGTGATCCCGCGGCCGGGGCTGACATCAAGGTGCACCCGGTTCTTGGCGACCTTGCCCTCGGGAACCCGCTGGAACCAGAGCCGCGGACCAACGCCCTCGGGGTCGATGATCGCGTTGACCTCGTCCCAATCCTCGGGCAGACCCCAGGCTTTGATGGCCTCGTCCCAACTCTCGAAATCCGGCGGAGGATCGTCCATCCGGTAGTTGAGCGCGATCATCCAGAATTCCCCGAGCCGCTTCGGGCTCGCGGCGTCGAACGTGACCTGAAACGGAACACCCATCGACGGCTCCTTCTCCTCGGACTGCCCCGGTGACTTCAGCGGCCGGCACCGACCACCCCCGCCGCATCCATGTCACGAATTTCCTTCTTCAGCTCGTGAATCTCGTCGCGTAACCGCCCGGCGAGCTCGAACTGCAGATCCCGGGCGGCCGCCATCATCTGATCGGTCAATTGCTGGACCAGGTCGGCGAGCTCGTTCCGGGCCATGCCGACGGTGCTGTGGCCCGCGTAGACCCCCGAGCTCTTCGGCTCCCCCGCGGCTTTGCGTCCGCGGGACGCGTTGCGGCCGGACCCGCCCATCCGCACCGAGTTCGCCGAGTCCTCGGCCTCGGCGTACACCCGCTCCAGGATGTCGTTGATCTTCTTCCGCAACGGCTGCGGGTCGACGCCGTGCGCCCGGTTGTACTCCCGCTGCTTGTCCCGGCGCCGGTTCGTCTCATCGATCGCCCGCGCCATCGATGGGGTGATCTTGTCCGCGTACATGTGCACCTGGCCGTTGACGTTGCGGGCGGCCCGGCCGATGGTCTGGATCAGCGACGTCTCCGACCGGAGGAAACCCTCCTTGTCCGCATCGAGGATGGACACCAGCGACACCTCGGGGAGGTCAAGGCCCTCACGCAGCAGGTTGATGCCGACCAGCACATCGAACTCACCCAGCCGCAGCTCACGCAGCAGTTCGACTCGGCGCAGGGTGTCCACCTCGGAATGCAGGTAGCGCACCCGGATGCCCAGCTCGAGCAGGTAATCGGTCAAGTCCTCGGACATCTTCTTGGTCAGCGTCGTCACCAGCACGCGCTCGTTACGCTCGGTGCGGGCCCGGATCTCGCCGATCAGGTCGTCGATCTGCCCGCGGGTGGGCTTGACCACCACCTCCGGGTCGACCAGACCGGTCGGCCTGATCACCTGCTCGACGAACTCGCCCTGCGCCCGCCCCAGCTCGTACGGACCCGGCGTCGCCGACAGGTACACGGTCTGACCGATCCGCCCGGCGAACTCCTCCCAGGTGAGCGGCCGGTTGTCCAGCGCCGACGGGAGCCGGAAGCCGTGGTCCACGAGCGTGCGCTTCCGGGAGGCGTCGCCCTCGTGCATGGCGCCGATCTGCGGCACCGTCACGTGCGACTCGTCGATCACGAGCAGGAAGTCCGCGGGAAAATAGTCGATCAGCGTGGCGGGGGCCGACCCGGCGGGCCGGCCGTCGATGTGCCGCGAGTAGTTCTCGATGCCGGAGCAGAAGCCGACCTGGCGCATCATCTCCACGTCGTAGGTGGTCCGCATGCGCAGCCGCTGGGCCTCCAGCAACTTGCCCTGCCGCTCCAGCTCGGCGAGCCGGTCGGCCAGTTCCTGCTCGATGGCCGACACCGCCTTCGCCATCCGCTCCGGCCCCGCGACGTAGTGCGTCGCCGGGAAGATCCGCAGCGACGACACGTCCCGCACCATGTCGCCGGTCAGCGGGTGCAGGTAGTAGAGCTTCTCGATCTCGTCGCCGAAGAACTCGATGCGGACCGCGAGTTCCTCGTAGGACGGGATGATCTCCACGGTGTCACCGCGCACCCGGAACGAGCCGCGGGTGAACGCGAGATCGTTGCGGGCGTACTGGATGTCGACCAGGGCGCGGAGCAGCGTGTCGCGGTCCATGGTGTCCCCCACCGCAACGGGCAGGGATCGATCCAGGTAGGACTGTGGGGTACCCAGGCCGTAGATGCAGGACACCGACGCCACCACGATCACGTCCCGCCGGGACAGCAGCGACATGGTGGCCGAGTGCCGCAGCCGCTCCACGTCGTTGTTGATCGACGAGTCCTTCTCGATGTAGGTGTCCGTTTGCGGGACGTACGCTTCCGGCTGGTAGTAGTCGTAGTACGAGACAAAATACTCGACGGCGTTGTGCGGGAACAGCTCCCGCAGTTCGTTGGCCAATTGCGCGGCCAACGTCTTGTTCGGGGCCATCACCAGCGTCGGCCGCTGCAGCTTCTCGACCAGCCACGCGGTGGTCGCCGACTTGCCGGTGCCGGTCGCGCCCAGCAGGACGACGTCCTTCTCACCCGCGTCGATGCGCTTTTCCAGTTCGGCGATCGCCTGCGGCTGGTCGCCGGACGGCTCGTAGTCGCTGACCACCTCGAACCTGCCCGAGGTGCGCGGAATGCCGCCGACCGGGCGGTGCTCGGAGACGGCGAGGACGGGATGTTCAGTCGCGAATGCCACGGTTCAAAGGCTACGCGGGGGGTCCGACAGTCCCCCTTTTCGCTGGCACCGGCCGCCCTGCGAGGTGTCCCCACCTGCGCCGACAACCAGCCGACAACCGGCCGACCACCGGCGTGCGTCAATCCTCGGCCGGTCGCCATCCCGTGGCGCCCGCCCACGCCATCCCCCGGCCGTAGGCGGCTGCCATCCATGGTTCCTTGGCCTCCGCGTACCCGGCCACCGTGGGTTCGCCCGCGTGAGCGGCGGCGAGCGATCGTTTGAGCGCAAGATAATCGGCCGCAACCGACGGGTCGGCCGTCAACCAGTCACGGAACAGCAAGGCCCAGAGCCATCCCGCTGAATCTGTCACCCTCAAGTGGAGGTTGATACTTCTTCCCGGATCCGCGTTCTGATGCAGCCGTTGGCACCAGTCTCGCTGGTCCGCACCGTCCGGGTGCGGGTTGTCCCGGTCGAACCCGGCCGCGACCGGAAACCCGGCCTCCCTCAGCACCGGAGCGAGATCGTCGGCAGTCTGCATGTCCGGCACGGTCAGCTGCAGGTCGATGACGTCCTTGGCTGGCATCCCGGCGATCGCGGTCGAGCCGATGTGATCCACCCTCGCCCCACCAGCAGCCCGGGACACCCTGGCCGCCAGCCGGCGGGCGTCGACGGGCCACCGCGGGTCCGGGTCCACCAATCGGGGCCCCGACCGCGGCACCCGCCGGCCCGCGCGAACGTTGTCCGCGAACGGCTGGATCCGGGAACGCCACAGGTCCCCGACCGAGGCCACCAGCAGCGCCCGGTCACCGTTGTTGTCCAGCAGCACATCGCACAACTCGGCGCGCTCGTTGTCGGTGATCTGCGACGCGATCCGGGACCGTGCATCGGGTTCTGCCAGTCCGCGTCCGACCAGCCGCTCGACCCGGACATCCTCGCCCGCTCGCACCCCGACCACCAGATGAAACGTGGCGGCCACGGTCAGCGTGGTGAGGATCGGGATGTCGTTGACCACCACTGCGTCGACCGGCGCCTCCCGCTGGATCTGCGCCGCCCTGGCCCGCACCAGTGGATGAGTGATGCCCTCCAACCTCGCCCTGGCCGCGGGATCCGCGAAGACGATGCCGGCCAGCCCGGCCCTGTCGAGCGCACCATCCGCGCCGATCAGGTCGGCTCCGAACGCTGCGGCGATCGCGGCCAGCCCCGGAGTGCTGGGGGCGACCACCTCACGGGCGAGAACATCGGAATCGACGACGATCGCGCCGAGTTCGGCCAGTGCAGTCGACACCGTCGACTTGCCCGAGCCGATTCCGCCCGTGACGGCAACGGTCAGCATGGATCTCCCTGGATGAAGTGCCGCGGGTTGGATTGCCCCTCAATGGATTGCGCTCAGTCTCCGACACGCCTGCCAGCATGCCGGGGCGCGCACAGCCTGACACGTAGCGTGAGCGTGGGCTAGTGTCGCCGGCTTTTCCTCGCTGTCGGCACCCGGCGCACGTCCACCGAACACCTCTGTCACATCACTTTGGGGAGCAGCCGTGACGACGACCCTGATCCGGATGCCCGTCGCTGGTCGCCATCGGCTCGGCAGCCCCGGGCTGATCCCCGTCACCGCGCTGGTGACGGTGGTGCGCCGGCGGTTCTTCCTGGCCTGGTTCCGGCCCGGCAAGCATCGCCGAGCGGACTACCGCCCGGCGACGCAACGATCGCCGCAGCCTGTGGCTGCTCTCTGAGACGACCGGCAGAGGTTCTACCAACCGATTCGGGGCCCGCAGCCGGTCGCTCGGCCGCAGCCGGTCGCGCGGCCGCGCTCAGGCCTTCCGGACCCGGGTGAGCGCAGCATCAGCCAGTTGCGGCAGGCCGGCCGCCAGCACCGCCGGATCCGGTCCGTTGGTGGCGTCGACGGCGATCGCCATGGTCCAGCTGTCGTACTGCATGATGATCAACCCGCCGTCCCGGATCGCCATCGTCGCCGGGTACCCCTGGACCGTCGTCGGGATGATCTGCGCGCTGTTGTCCGTCTCGTTCTGGACGGTGACGCCCACCTGCTTCTGCGCCGCGGCCGCATCGGCGTACTGGGTGAGCGCCAGCGTGATCGCGCCGGTCTTCTTGTCTCCCGACAGGCCGTACAGGCAACGGACCCGGCCGGTCTGACCGACCTCGGTGTTGACCTCCGCGACGGTGACCTTCAGCCGGTCGTTCGGGATATCGGCGTTGATGGACTTCTTCACGTCCGCGGCGTTGAGGATGGCTGCGCAGTCGACCTTCAGCGGGTCGACGGCGACGATCGGGGCGGCGGTCGGCGATGGCGATGCGGAGGGCGAGGGTGACGGGCTCGGGGACGCGGCCGACTCGCTGCCGCTGGCGCTGGCGTCCGCGCTGCCGCTGCCGCTCGCGTCGGCAGATCCGGAGGCGTCGGCACCGCTGGACACCGTCACCACCGCGGTCACCGTGCGACGGGTGGAGCTGTCGGAGGAGCAACCGGATATGACGACGAGGCCCACAACGCTCGCGGCCAGCAGCACAAGGTGACGACGCATGTGTTCACCGTAATGGTCCCGATGGGGCGATCCTGCCAGGGCAAACAGTGATTTCACCGGCGTGTTGGAGACCACATCCGGGGGTCGGTCGCCATCGCGACTCGATCGCGCACCATAGCCCTGCCGAACATCCGAGAGGGCAGCCGACAAAGGGCCGTCACCCGCAGGTGACGGCCCCGTTCGGCCTGCTCACCACGGCCCTCCGCTAACGAACGGCCGTGGTGTGAAGGAGAAATCAGCTACCGGCGAGCCGTTCCCGGAGGGCGGCCAGCTGCTCGTCGTTGACCAGCGAACCGGTGGTCTGCGGGGCATCCCCGGCGGGCGCCGTGGTGCCCGACGAGTAGTTGCTCGGCTCTGCGGCCTCGGCATCGGCGACCTGCGCCGCTGCGATCTGCTTGAGGTGCGACTCGTACACCGCGTGCGCATCGGAGTACTGCTTCTCCCACGCCTCGCGCTGGGTGTCGAAACCCTCGAGCCATTCGCCACTCTCGACGTCGAAGCCCTCCGGCGGAACGAAGTTGCCGGACTCGTCGTAGTGGTCGACCACGCCGTACTGCGCACGGACCTCGTCGAACTCCGTCTCCGGGGTGATGCCCTCGTTGGCCTGCTTGAGCGACAGCGAGATCCGCCGGCGCTCGAGGTCGATGTCGATGACCCGGACGAAGATCTCGTCGTCCACCGTGACGACCTGCTCGGGGATCTCCACGTGGCGACCGGCCAGCTCGGAGATGTGCACCAAACCCTCGATGCCGTCGTAGACGCGGACGAACGCGCCGAACGGCACCAGCTTGGTGACCTTGCCCGGCACGACCTGCCCGATGGCGTGGGTCCGGGCGAAGTGCCGCCACGGGTCTTCCTGGGTTGCCTTGAGCGACAACGAGACACGCTCGCGGTCCATGTCTACGTCCAGGACCTCGACGGTGACCTCCTGGCCGACCTCGACAACCTCGCTCGGGTGGTCGATGTGCTTCCAGGACAGCTCGGAGACGTGCACCAGGCCGTCCACACCGCCGAGGTCGACGAACGCGCCGAAATTGACGATCGAGGAGACGACGCCCTTGCGGACCTGTCCCTTGCCCAGCTGGTTGAGGAACTCGCTGCGCACCTCGGACTGGGTCTGCTCCAGCCACTGGCGGCGGGACAGCACGACGTTGTTGCGGTTCTTGTCCAGCTCGATGATCTTGGCGTCCAACTGGCGGCCGACGTAGGGCTGCAGGTCGCGGACGCGGCGCATCTCGACCAGCGAGGCGGGCAGGAAGCCGCGCAGGCCGATGTCCAGGATCAGGCCGCCCTTGACGACCTCGATGACGGTGCCGGAAACGACGCCGTCCTCTTCCTTGATCTTCTCGATGGTGCCCCAGGCGCGCTCGTACTGAGCCCGCTTCTTGGACAGGATGAGGCGGCCTTCCTTGTCCTCCTTCTGGAGGACAAGCGCTTCGACGTGCTCGCCGATCGAGACGACCTCACTGGGGTCGACATCGTGCTTGATGGACAGCTCACGCGAAGGGATGACGCCCTCGGTCTTGTAGCCGATGTCGAGCAGAACCTCGTCGCGGTCGACCTTGACGATCGTGCCCTCGACGATGTCGCCATCGTTGAAGTACTTGATGGTCAGGTCGATGGCTGCGAGGAAGTCCTCAGCCGTCCCGATGTCGTTGATGGCGACCTGTGGGGCGGTGGCGGTAGGGGTGGACATGTGGTGGGGTGCTCCGGAAGTGGGTTTGTTCGGAATGTCGATGGCCGGCTGAGCGGGGACCATCTCCATTCGGTACGGGCGGCTCGCAGCGGGCCGGTTTCGTCCCGAAGACAGTCAGCACCGCCCGAGTGCAGGGGCGAGGCATGTGATTGATCGACAGGACGAGTGCGGCCTGCTCCATTCCGAGACAGCACAGACCCACAGCGCAGTGTTCAGCCTACGGCATCACCACCCGAACGAGGAACCGCGCTGGGTGCGAGGATGTCGGCGTGACAACGCAGGCCGGGCAGGGCGCGGCGGCGACCCCCGTGGACCCGTTCGGCCACGCCGTCGGCACCCTCGGCATTCTGGCTCGGGAGTGACGGCCGCCGTGCCGATCGGCCCCACCTGGCCGCGTCGGATCAGCGCGGATCAGTCCGTATCCCGATCGGCGAACCGGCGGTGGTGGGACGCCGACGCCGACACCTATCACGCCGAGCACGGTGAGTTCCTGGGCGATGTCGACCTGGTGTGGTGCCCGGAGAACCTCCGCGAATCCGACGTCCGGCTGCTCGGTGACGTGGCGGGCCGGCGCGTCCTCGAGGTCGGCTGTGGATCGGCGCCGTGTGCCCGCTACCTGGCCCGGCAAGGCGCGGACGTCATCGCGTTCGACCTGTCCGCCGGCATGCTCGCCCACGCCAGGGCCGCGGCGCGGCGCACCGGAACGCCGGTTCCACTGGTGCAGGCGGATGTCTGCGAGCTGCCGTTCCGGGACCGCAGCTTCGACCTGGCGTTCTCCGCGTTCGGCGGGATCCCGTTCGTGGCGGACTCCGCGGGCGCGATGCGGGAGGTGGCCAGGGTGCTGCGCCCGGGCGGCCGCTGGGTGTTCTCGGTGACCCATCCGATGCGGTGGGCGTTCCCGGACGACCCCGGTCCGGCGGGGCTGACAGCGATCCAGTCGTATTTCGACCGCGCGCCGTATGTGGAGGTGGACGAGGCCGGGGTGCCGGCGTACGTCGAGCACCACCGGACGATGGGCGACCGGATCAGGGAGATCGTCGGCGCCGGGCTGACCCTGCTGGACGTGCTGGAACCGGAATGGCCCGAGGACTTCACCGGCACATGGGGGCAGTGGTCGCCGTTGCGCGGTGAGATCTTCCCGGGAACAGCCATCTTCGTGACGCAGCGCCCTATGGCGAGCTGAGCGCACAACAGTCCAGCCGGATTGGGTGCGGGTTGCGCCCATGATCATCACCCGGGGACCGGGAACGGCGCGGGCGGCCGGGCCAGGTCCCCGAACGGTGATCACCCAGCTTGTGCCTACACCACAGCGCGCCCGGCCAGCCCGACCCTTCCCCTATTTCCAGGTGGAATCCTGCGGGTCGGGGCCGCGTTGGATCTGATTGGCCCAGCCGCGCAGCTCCCGCAGTTCGCGTTGGATCGGCCATTCCTTGTAGGCGAAGATCAGCAGCATCACCACGTTCAGCACCGGCACGAACATCACCAGCACCCACCAGCCCGAGTATCCAGCGCGCCTGATGATCTGGATGTACGCGATGAAGAAGATGACCGCGAGGGCCAGGCCAAGCAGGCTCAGGCCGACGACGGCGCCGACGGACAGTTTGTTGACGGTGTAGGTGGTGTCGGTGTTCATGACGAAAGCCGCCTCGGCTGGGAGGTATCCGGCGCCGGCCGGACGCCGACCCGTGCACGGAGCGTAACGCCCGGTCGCGTCACCGGGCGCGCTGGCATGCGGGCGCGTCGCGCAGGGCGCACAGGCATCACCGGAGCCGCCCCCGCCCGCGGATCAGTGCGCGGCCGCGTCCCAGTTCACCCCGGCACCCACCGACACCTCCAGCGGAACGGCCAGCGGGTACGCCCCGGACATCTCCTCCCGCAGCACCGCGGTCATCGCCTCCTGCTCCCCCGCGACGACCTCGCACACCAACTCGTCGTGGACCTGCAGCAGCATTCGCGACCGCAGACCGTCGGCCTCGATCCGCCGCTGCACACCGAGCATGGCCACCTTGATGATGTCGGCGGCGCTGCCCTGGATGGGCGCGTTCAGCGCGATCCGTTCGGCCATCTCCCGCTTCTGCCGGTTGTCGCTGGTCAGGTCCGGCACGTACCGGCGCCGGCCGAACACCGTCTCGGTATAGCCCTCGGCCCGAGCCCGGTCCACCGTGTGTCGCAGGTAGTCGCGCACCCCGCCGAACCGCGCGAAATACGCCTCCATCTGCTCCTTGGCCTCGTCTACCGAGATCTTGAGCTGCCCGGACAACCCGAACGCGGACAGCCCGTAGGCCAGCCCGTAGGACATCGCCTTGATCCGCCGGCGGAGCTCCGGGGTGACTTCCGAGGCCGGCACCCCGAACGCCCGCACCGCGACGGCGGTGTGCAGATCCTCGCCGGAGTTGAACGCCTCGATGAGCCCCGCGTCCTTGGACAGCGTTGCCATGATGCGCATTTCGATCTGCGAGTAATCCGCGGTGAGCAGCAGGTCGGCACTCGGTCCGGCGATGAACGCCCGGCGGATCAGCCGGCCCTCGTCGGTGCGGATCGGGATGTTCTGCAGGTTCGGCTCGGTGCTGGACAGCCGGCCGGTCGCCGCCACCGTCTGCTGGTACGTGGTGTGGATGCGCCCGTCGTCGCTGACCGCCTTGCGCAGGCCTTCCACTGTCGTCTTGAGCCGGGTGACGTCGCGGTGGCGCAGCAGGTAGGTCAGGAACGGGTGACCGGTCTGCTCGTGCAGGCTGACCAGGGCGTCTGCGTCGGTGGTGTACCCGGTCTTGGTGCGCTTGGTCTTCGGCATGCCCAGCTCGTCGAAGAGCACCACCTGCAACTGCTTGGGCGAGCCGAGGTTCACCTCACGCCCGATCTCGGCGTAGGCGAGGTTCGCGGCCGAGGTGGCCTCGGAAGCGAACGTCGATTGCAGGTCGTCGAGGTAGTCGACGTCGACCGCGATCCCGTCCCGCTCCATGATCCCCAGCACCGTCATCACCGGCAGTTCCATGTCGGCCAGCAACGAGGTCTGCCCGAGCGAATCCAGGTGCTTCTCCAGCGCCTCGGCCAGATCGATGACGGCCCTGGCCTTGACCATGTCCCTGGCGTCGGCGGACGCGGCCGGGTCGGCGGCCGCGGTGTCGTCCACGTCGGTCAACGAGAGCTGACCCTCGGGCGTGGTCTGCTCCGGATCAAGGGTGCGGTGCAGGTACCGCTGCACCAGGTCCCCCAGATCAAAGGTCCGCTGGCCGGGCAAGGCAAGGTAGGCCGCCAGGATGGTGTCGCTGGCGATGCCGTCGACCGGCCAGCCGCGGTTGGTCAGGGCGTTGACGGCCTGCTTGAGGTCGTGACCGACCTTGGTGGGCGTCGGGTCGGCCAGCCACCCGGCAATGGCGGCGTCGTCGTCCGGGCTGTTGGCGGTGACGTCGACGACCGCGGCTTCGCCGTCGGCCGACGCGAGCGCGAGGGTGTGTACGTCGCCACCACCCGGTGCCCAGGCGCCGCGCACCACCAGCCCGACCCGGCGACCGGTGGCGTGCTCGGCTAGCCACGCGCCGACGGTGCCCGGCGCCAGCCGGGCACCGGCCACCTCGAAGCCTTCGGTGCTGGTCTCGTCGGCCTGCTCGAAAATCTCCAGCAGCCGCTCGCGGAGCACCTTGAACTGCAGGTCGTCGAAGATCCGGTGGACCGCCTCCCGGTCGTACGGCAGCACCCCGAAGTCGGTCGCCGGGTCGTTGTCCAGCGGCACCTCGCGCACCAGTTCGGTCAGCCGCCGGTTCGTGAGCACGTGCGGCAGGTTCTCCCGGAGCGCGTCCCCGATCTTGCCGCGCACCTCGTCGACGCGGTCGACCAGCGCGGTGAGGCTGCCGAACTCGCGGATCCACTTCGCCGCGGTCTTCTCCCCCACCCCCGGGATGCCGGGCAGGTTGTCGGAGGGATCGCCGCGCAACGCCGCGTAGTCGGGGTATTGCAGCGGCGACAGGCCGTACTTGGCATCCATCTCCTCCGGCGTGAACCTGGTCAGTTCCGAGACGCCGCGGCGCGGGTAGAGCACCGTGACATCGTCGGAGACCAGTTGCAGCGCATCGCGATCCCCGGTGCAGATCCGCACGCTCATGCCCTCGGCAATGGCCCTGGTCGTCAGGGTGGCGATCACGTCGTCGGCCTCGTAGTTCTCGGCGGTGACCGACGGGATACGCAGTGCGGCAAGCACCTCCTTGATCAACTCGACCTGACCGGAGAATTCTTGCGGGGAGCTGGACCGGTTGGCCTTGTACTCGACGTACTCCTCGCGACGCCAGGTCTGCCGGGACAGATCGAAGGCGACCGCGACGTGGGTCGGCCGTTCGTCGCGCAGCAGGTTGATCAGCATCGAGGTGAAGCCGTAGACGGCGTTGGTGGACTGGCCGGTTGTCGTGGAGAAGTTCTCCACCGGCAGCGCGAAGAACGCCCGGTATGCCAGCGAGTGACCGTCCAGCAACAGCAGCACAGACTCCGAGTCGTCGCGGGGCGGTGGTCCCGCGGTCGCCGCTTTGGAGGCCGCGGCGGATCCGGCCTTGCGAGCGGCTCCGGTTGGCGAGGACGCCCGCGCCCGCGGCGCGGCTTTCGCCGCCACGGGGGTCGCCGGGGGCGATGGCTCCGGGTCGACGGTGGTCGTGTCGGTGGTGGTTCGGTCCGCGGTGACCGTCGCTGCCGTCGGACTCGTGCCCAGGGTCGTTGCACTCACGGACCCGAGTCTAGGGTCAGGGTCCGACAGTCCTTCTCGCCCTTGTTCCCGGCTGCACCACCGGGCGATCACCGCCCGGGTAGGCCGGGGAGCGCTCGCCCGCGACCGGGAGGCCCGTATGACCGTTCCACCCGGGATCATCGGGATCCAGGCGCTGCGCGGGCTCCCGGAGCCCAGGGATCAGCGGGCGGTGCTGGCCATCCTTCGCGAGATGCGGGGTGAACTGGCCGCCGCCATGGGCATCGACTTCACCGAATTCACCACAGAGCGGGTGGTGGCCACCATGCCGGTGATCGGTAACCGGCAACCCTTCGATCTGTTGCACGGCGGGGCGAGCGCCGTGCTGGCCGAGACGCTGGGCTCGGTGCACGCGGCGCTGACCAGCGGTGGCCGGGCGGCCCTTGGAGTCGAGCTGAACTGCTCGCACCACCGGACTGCCCGTGACGGGCTGGTCACCGGGATATCGGAGCCGCTGTACGTGGGCCGGACGATGTCCAGCTTCGAGATCGTGATCAGCGACGAGTCCGACCGGCGGGTCTGCACCGCGCGGCTGTCCTGCCTGCTGCGCGACCTACCCAGCGGATAGTCGACCGGATGAGCAGTCCTCCCGTTTATCGGTAATGACCGATCGGTGGGCGCCATCTCTGTCTTCAGAATCACCGCACCAATTCTGGTCCCGAAGTTGGGGATAACCGTCGTACTGAGTCATCCATATGACTCTGAGTTGCGAAGAAATGACGTCTCCCCACCATTGGGGACTGGCGAGGCCGTGCGCGCCGTCACACACTTGATCTAGTCCCTATGCGTCTTGCGCGCCATCGGCGGGGGCGGGCACGGGTCCTGGCACAAATGGGTGATAACGGACAGTGAGGGGACGGCGCACATGAACCAGCGCGTCCCGGAGTACGTCGGACAGGTCGAGAAGGATTCCTCGGGCGCCCTGTGGGCCGTGCTGTATTCCGAGGGTCAGGTGCTCAGGCGGGAGCAGGTTCGTTCGTTGCGGCAGGGCAAGCGCATGGTCACCGATCTGGTGCTGGCCGCCGCCGACGCTGCGGCCAGAGCGGATTCGATTGCCAGGATGAGGGGCAGCGGGGTGCCGCGGCAACCCAAGTCGCCGGGCGTCGAGGCGATCGACCCGGACCGCCGGCGTCAGTCCGGCGGTCGGCTCACCCGCCGGTCCCGACCGCCGTTCTTCCACGACCCGTGAACCCACCGGCCATCAGGCGACGCCGAGGTACGCCTCCTTGATCGCGGGGTCGGCCAGCAGCTCGGGCCCCGGCCCTGATTTGACCACCTCGCCGGTTTCCAGGATGTAGGCCCGGGAAGACCGGGACAGCGCCTGCTGAGCGTTCTGTTCGACCAGCAGGATGGTGGTGCCGGTCTTGTTGATCTCTGTGATGATCTTGAAGATCTGCTGGATCACCATGGGTGCGAGCCCCATTGACGGCTCGTCCAGCAACAACACCCGTGGGCGGGCCATCAGCGCACGGCCGATGGCGACCATCTGCTGCTCACCACCGGACAAGGTTCCACCCACCTGGCTGCGCCGCTCTCCCAGCCGTGGGAACCGCTCGAACACCTGATCAAGGGTCTCCTGATAGGCGGCCTTGGACTCGAACTTCCGGGCGTAGTGGCCCATGTCCAGGTTTTCCTGGACGGTCATCCCGGGGAAGACGCCGCGGCCCTCCGGCGCCTGCACGATGCCGGCGACCACCCGCAGGTGGGCCTTCATCCTGGTGATGTCCTGGCCGTCGAAGATGATCGACCCGCGGGTCAGTGGCCGGATCCCGGAAATCGCCCGCATGGTGGTGGTCTTGCCCGCGCCGTTCGCGCCGATCAGGGTCACCAGCTCGCCGTCCTCGACGGACAGCGAGATGCCGTGCAGCGCCTCGATCCGGCCGTAACCGACCGTCATGTCGCGAATCTCAAGCAGTGGCATCTTCGGGCACCCCAAGGTAGGCCGCGATCACGGCCGGGTTGTCGCGGATCTCAACCGGCAGACCCTCGGCGATCTTCTTGCCGAATTCGAGCACCACGATGCGGTCCGTCACACCCATCACCAGGCGCATGTCGTGCTCGATGAGCAGCACGGTGTATCCGTCCGCCCGGATCTTACGGATCAGGTCCATCAAGGCTGCCTTCTCCGCCGGGTTGAACCCGGCGGCCGGTTCGTCCAGGCACAGCAGCTTGGGTTCGGTCGCCAGCGCCCGCGCGATCTCCAGCCGGCGCTGGTCGCCGTACGGCAGGTTCCTGGCCTTTTCGGTGGCCCGACCGCCCACCCCGACGAACTCCAGCAGCGCCATCCCGCGGTCGATGGCGTCCCGCTCCTCGTGACGGTGGCGAGGCATCCGGAATGTCGCACCGGGGACCGACGTCCTGTGCCGGGCGTCCGTGCCGACCACGACGTTCTCCAACGCGGTCATCTCGCCGAACAGCCGGATGTTCTGGAAGGTCCTTGCGATGCCGAGGCGGGTGATCTGGTTGCGCTTGAGCTTGCCCAACACTTGTCCGTCGAAATCCACGGAGCCGGACGTCGGCCGGTAGACCCCGGTCATCGCGTTGAAGCAGGTCGTCTTGCCTGCACCGTTCGGTCCGATCAACCCCAGGATCTCGCCGCGGTTGATCGTGAACGTGACACTGTCAAGCGCAACCAGCCCTCCGAAGCGGACCGTGACCTCGTTCAACTCGACCAGCGGTTTGCCGAGCGGGGTGTCGATCTCGCGACTGGTCGCGACGATCTCGGCGACCACCTCGGGATCTGCGAGCTCGGGCGCGACATCGGTGACGTCGACCGTGACGGCGTCGTCCACGATCATCGGCCCGACCGGACCCTCGCCGTATGCCTCCTCCGACATGTGCCGGTATTCCTCGCCGACCTCGGCGCCGGCGCCGTACGCGCCCGGGTCGTGCGCGGAATCCGAGTCGTCCTTGGTCACTTGGCCACCTCCGCGGTCGGGCTTGCCGGTGCCGTCTCCTTGCTGCGGCGACGCGCGGCGACGTACAACTCCCGACCGTACGTCAACAACTTCTGCCGGACCGGGATCAGGCCCTGCGGGCGGAAGATCATCAACACCATCAGGGCGAGCCCGAAGAACAGATAACGGTATTGCGAGATGGCGCTTCCGTCGATCGGGATGCCGAGAATCTCGGTGCGGCCCAGGAAGAAGGCCGGGAGATACACGATGATGAATGCGCCGAGAATGACGCCGAGTTTGTTGCCCTGCCCGCCGAGCACGACCGCGCAGAGGAACAACACGGAGTTGACGACATTGAAGTTGGTGGGCACCACGAATTGCACCTGGCCCGCGTAGAGCGCGCCGGACATGCCGCCGATGCTGGCCCCGATGACGAACGCCCACAGCTTGAACTTGAAGGTCGGCACGCCCATGATCTCGGCGGCGTCCTCGTCCTCCCTGATCGCCACCCACGCGCGGCCCACCCGCGAACGTTCGAGGTTCCCGACGAACAGCAGCACGATGATGATCAGCACGATGGACAACCAGAACCACCAGACGCCCGAGTTCAGGACGCTGGAGACGTTGCCGGCGGAGAAAACACCGAGCGGATAGGCGTCGGTGACGCCCAGCCGCGGATACGCGACCTGGGCCAGCCCACGGCCGCCCTGGGTGATCTCGTCGAGGTTGTCGGCGAGCAGTCGGACGATCTCGCCGAAACCCAGGGTGACGATCGCCAGGTAGTCACCGCGCAGCCGCAGGGTCGGCGACCCGAGGATGAGCCCGGAGACGGCGGTGATGGCCACCGCGATCGGCAGGCAGGCCAGCCACGCCCAGTTGGACGAGAGCCAGCCACCCTCGCCGGTTTGGTGCCACGGGCTGCTGGGGCTGGTGAGCAGCGCGACCGTGTAGGCGCCGACAGCGTAGAAGCCGACGTAGCCGAGGTCGAGCAGGCCGGCCTGCCCGACCACCACATTGAGCCCGATGGCGATGAGCGCGTACATGCCGAACTGTGCCATGACCACACCGAAGTTCGTGCCCTCGGTGGTCAACAGTGGGATGTTCAGCAACGGGAGCACGGCGATGAGCAGGATGAAGGGCACGCCGAATGCCCATTGCGCGGGTCGCGCCAGGGCGTTCCACCAGCCGCGGAAGCCGTCACCCACGCCGCCCTTGGCGCGCTCGTCGAACGATGGACTGCTCATACCCGCGCCCTCCCCAGGGATTCACCGAGAATGCCGGTCGGGCGGAACATCAGGATGAGGATCAGCAGGACGAAGGCGATGACATCGCGCCATCCGGTGCCGAACACCACCTGACCGTAATTCTCCATCACCCCGAGGATCAGGCCACCCAGCAGAGCGCCGCGGAGATTGCCGATGCCACCCAGTACCGCGGCGCAGAACGCCTTGATACCGAGGATGAAGCCGCCGTTGTAGATGATCCCGTTCGGCACCCGCAGCGTGTACAGCAGCGCGGCGGCACCGGCCAGCAGACCGCCGATGAGGAACGTCAGCATGATGACGCGCTCGCGGCTGATGCCCATCAGGGTCGCCGTCGTGGGGTCCTGCGCGACCGCCCGGATGCCACGGCCGAATTTGGTCCGGTTGACGAACATATCGGTGCCGAGGGCCAGCACGACGGCGGCCGTGAGAATGATGAGGGTGATGTTCGTGACGGACGCCCCGAAAATGGTGAATTCCTCCTGAGGTGCCACCAGCCGGATGGGGACCTGAGCGTTCACGCCGCCGAGTTGATTGTCGGTGAGTTGCGGCAGGATGTAATGCACGAATTCCTGGATGACGAAGGACGCGCCGATCGCGGTGATCAGGAAGACCAGCGACGGGGCGTTGCGTTTGCGCAGTGGGCGATAGGCCAGCCGCTCCAGACCCACCGCGGCGCCACCGGAGACCGCCATGCCGCCCAGCATCGCGATGCCGAGATAGACGATCGTCATGAACGTCCCCTCGCTGTACACGTTCCCGCTTGGCACGAAACCGAGCAGCATCAGGACCGCGTACTGACCGAACATGCCGAGCATGAAGATCTCGGAGTGCGCGAAGTTGATCAATCGAAGGACGCCGTAGACCAGGGTGTAGCCGACCGCGACCAGAGCGTAGATCGCGCCGTAGGCAAGCCCGTCGATGGTCAACTGCCAGAAAAGATTGCCCAACGCCTCGACGTTGAAGTTGATCGGAGGCGCCGCAAGGGAGGTCAGGCTGTCCGCCAGGGGACCCGTCATCGTGCTCCTTCATGCCAGGTGCGAAGCGAGATCAAGACCACCACAGAACGGTCGGCGACCGGAGACCCACGAAACGCGGGTCTCCGGTCGCCGGAACCTTGCGACTGTGTCGAACATTGCAGAGCGGAAACCTGCAGAAGCTACTGCACCTTGTAGATCCAGATCAGCGACGACTCCAGCTCGCCCGTGGAATTCCACTTGTACTGCCGGGCCAGGCCGAGGCCGTCGTAGTTCTTGACGAAATCGACAAGCGCGGCGCGGTCGGTGATTCCGGAGTCGATTCCGGTGAGCATGATCGTGGTCAGGTCGTAGCCCTCGACGGAGTACACGCCGGGGGCGGCGCCGTTGAGGTCCTCGTACTCGGTGGCGTAGGCGTCAGGAGCCGGGCCGCACGGGCAGGACAGGATGGCGTCCTTGGACGCGGCACCGGCCTGGTCGACGAACTGCGGGTCGTTGGTGCCGTCCGCGGAGACGAACGTCGCGGTGACGCCGCCGTCACGAAGCTGCTGGACGAACGGAGCGGCCTCTGAGTAGTACCCGGCGTAGAAGATCGCGTCAGGCGCAGCACCCTTGACCAGCTGAACGGTCGCCGAGAAGTCCTTGTCACCCTGCTTGACGTGGCCGGCACAGCTCGAATCGGCTGCGGCACCCAGCACCGGGGTGACCTCCTGGGCCAGACCCGTGCCGTAGGAGGAGCTGTCGTCGATGACGCAGACCTTCTTGAAGCCAAGTGTCTTGGTCATGTAGTTCGCCACGGCCGGGCCCTGAACGCCGTCGTTGGCCAGGCCGCGGAAGAAGTTGGTCCAACCGTTCGTGGTCAGCGATACCCGCGTGGCCGAGGCGGTCAGCGACAGCAGGTTGGCCTGGAAGAAGATCGGGCCGGTGGCCTCGGTCTCACCCGAGAACGCGGGGCCGAGCAGGCCGATGATGTTGGCGTCGCCCACGATCTGCGGGGCGACCTGGGTGGCCTTCTGCGGGTCACCCTCGGTGTCGAATTCCTTGAGGACCACCTGGCAATTCGGGTTCGCCTTGTTGTGCTGATCGATGGCGACCTTGGCGCCATCCAGGATGTTGATACCCAGGGCGGCATTCGCACCCGTCAAAGCGCCCGCCATGGCGATCGTGGTGGTGGCAGCACAGGTTGCGGAACCGTTGCCCTTCGCACTCACGGGTGTGCCCGTCGCGGCAACCGGGACTTCATTGCCGTCGACATCGATCTGCACCTCGGCCTTGATCGCAAGGCCGCCCGTGGCCGAGCCGCTTCCCGACGGCGCTGCCGAATCGCTGGACGCGGCCGCACTGGTTGAACTACTGCTGTCCGACTTCGAACTACAGGCCGCCAATGTCAGGGTGGCGATGGCCACCAGGACGACGGCGGATCGCATCGAACGTCGATGCACAAGCCACCTCCGAAGATTCTGTTCACCGGCCGTACTGCCGGTGCGTCGACGACGCCGACAGGCGGGAACCTATCCCACGATTAGCGCAATCCGCGGCATCGCCTTGCGCTCGTAACCAAAATGCGACGCGCAGACAACATGGCGGCCACAGATGCGGTCGGAAGCCTTGCGTTCACCCGACCTGACCTGCGCAGACGCTTCCGAATCGACGGAGCGTGACGGGATGTCGTCGTCGGTGACCGTCGATTCCGTTGCCTGAGCAACTGCTGGCGACGATTACCCAGGCGAGACCACGGTCCGGCGATCAGTCTTCCTGCCAGAGCGCCGCGCCATCGACAGGAGTTCAGGCTTTCGGGGGACAGTCCGGTTGGCCAGTCAGCGGGCCGGAACGGTCATCAGCTCTTGGCCGACAGCCCCTCCAGCACTGCACTGGCGACGACCTGCATCGAGGTGCGCCGGTCCATGGCGGTGCGCTGGATCCACCGGAACGCCTCCGGTTCGGTCATCTTCTGGTGGGTCATCAGCAGGCCCTTGGCGCGGTCGATGACCTTCCGGGCCTCCAGCCGCTGGGTCACGTCAGCCACCTCGGCGCGCAGGGCGGCGGTCTCGGCGTAGCGGGCCACGGCCAGTTCGATGGCCGGCAGCAGGTCCGCCTTCGAAAACGGCTTCACCAGGTAGGCCATGGCACCCGCATCGCGGGCCCGCTCGACCAGTTCACGTTGCGAGAACGCCGTCAGGATCACCACGGGCGCGACCTGCTCGCCGACGATCTCTGCCGCCGCCTCGATGCCGTCCTTCTTGGGCATCTTCACGTCCAGGATCACCAAGTCGGGACGCAGCTCCAGCGCCAGCGCCACCGCCTGCTCCCCGTCGGCGGCCTCTCCGACGACGTCGAACCCCTCCTCGGCCAGCATCTCGGCCAGGTCCAGTCTGATCAACGCTTCATCCTCGGCGATGAGCACGCGTCGTGGAGCCGTCATCGGCCACCTCCCCAACTTGACGGCCGCGGATCGGCCTTGGTCCGGCGCCAGACTAACGGGGCTATGTGACCCGCACGCTACGTACACGTGCGGCGGAATGTGACCTTGATCGGAGGAACTCAGCGCAACCGACATCGTTGTCGGGCGTCTAAGACCGGCCCACTGTCAGGGTTCTCACCCGGCGTCACCTTCGCCGTATTTGCCCGTGTCCTGCGCGGCCCGCCTGTCCCCCTTATCCCCGTTGGCATCGAGTCGCCGGCTGAGTCCCGCCGCCGGATAAGATCGTCGACGGCTGCAATACTGGCAGCTCCTGCCTGCCCCCGTATCCCAATTGGCACCGAGTCGCCGACTGAGTCCCGCCGCCGGTTAAGATCGCTCGCGGCTGCGATACTGGCAGCTCCTCGCCCCCGTATCCCAATTGGCCGAGGAAGCGGACTCATAACCCGCACAGTGTGAGTTCGAGTCTCACCGGGGGCACCGGCATCACTGCAGGTCCGGGCCTATCCGGGCCGCCCGGCGCGGCGTCTGGTCCGCAGCTGGTCCGCTGCAGCTGCGGCCCGATCGTCGCTGACCCGCTCCGCGACGTCATCTAGGGCGCCGTCGAACAGGCTCGAGTACGTGTCCAGCGTCAACGCTGCCGACTTGTGTCCGAGCATCCTTTGCACGGCCAACACGTCGGCGCCGGATCGAATGGCGAACGCCGCGGCGACGTGCCTGAGCGAGTGCGGCGTGATCCGGGCGATGCCGGCGCGCTTCACCGCGGCCGCGAACCATCCATCCACCGAATACGGCAGTCGTTGCGGGCCGCCATCGGGTCCGGGGAACAGTAGGGCATCCCGGTCGCGCCCGGCGGCCAGCTGCGCCAGCTGATCAACCAGGAACCGCGGCACCGGGACCTCCCGCGCCTGGTGACCCTTCGGCGTGCCGGTGTACACCTTCCCGGCGACCGTCACGGCGTTGTCCACAACCCGCAGCCGGCGCCGCAGAAAATCGACGTGACAGATCCGGAGCGCGGCCGCTTCACCGAACCGGAGGCCCGAGTAGGCCAGCAACGCCACCATGACGGCGTGCTGGCCGGCGTCCGGGTGCGCGGACGCGGCGACTTCGGACACGAGCGCGTCTACTTCGGCGTGCTCGAGGTACACATGCCGCGCGGCCGGTTTCCGCGGCATCTTGTGGCCGCGCGCCGGGTTCGTGATCAGCCTGCGGTCCTTCACGGCGTCGTCCAGGATCGACGCGAGGATGCCGTGAGCGCGGATCACGGTCACCGGCCCGCGGTGCTGGCCTAAGTCAGTGAGCCATGCGGCGACTTCGCTGGGCGCGATCGTGCTGATGCGCCGGTCGCCCCACGCCGGCAGCACGTGGACACGTAACCCCGACTCTGTGACACGAAACCCTGACGGTTTCTGCCGGCGATGCCTCTGCAGCCACGGCCCGGCGAGATCTCCGACTGTGACGTCCCCGGCGCCGGGCGCGACGTAGGCGCCGGTGACCAGGGCCGCGGTTTGCTCATCCACCCAGCGTTGCGCGTCGACCTTCCGGCCGTAGGACCGTGTGACCTCGCGGCCGGCGTCATCGACTATCCGTGCCAGCCAACGGTTCCCGGTGCCGTGGCGGGCCGTTCGGGCGCCATCGCGGCGGGTCCAGCGGTCTTCGACGCCGGCCCGGCGGTTGCGGCGTTGGCTCACGAGCGCACCGGCGCTTCCGCGTGGTACGTCGGGGTGACAGTCCAGCTGCGCATCGCGTCGGCGGCGTTGGCTGCACCGTTCAGCGCGGCCCGGGCCATGTCCAGTTGCGTAATCAGTGCGTGCAGGTTCACCGCGTCGACCGTCGATGCCAGTTCCGCGGCCGCCGGTGCCGGTTCGTCGGCGCCGATCAATTCAGCGACCGGGACGGCGAGCGCGGCCGCCAACCAGTGAACCTCGTTCAGTCGGACGGGTCTGGTCGCCGCTTCGATGCGCGCTATCACGGACTGGACTGGTTGCGGGCCTTGCCATCCGGTGCCGGCCAGGGTGCGCGCTAGTTGCCGCTGTGACCATCCGCGGCGTTCCCGGATGGCCCGGACGGTCTGGCCTAGTCGTTGCTCTGGTGAGGGTTCGCGAGTCGTCACGAGGATTCATTCTGCCATCCGTCTCCGTGTTGCGCTTCACGGCCGCAGCAAGTACCGTCCGGGATGCGTTCCCGCATCCGTGGGGCGCATCGGCTCACGAAAGGGCTACGGAAGTGGCAGAGAAATCACCGGACGACGTACTCCGGCAGATGGAAGTCCCGGCGGAATACCCGGCGCTGCGGCTCAACACGCTGCGCTGGTATCGGGCGAAAGGCGAAGGGCCGCGGTCGTTCCTGATGGGCGGCCGGGTCGTGTACCGGCGCCGGGATATCGAAGCGTGGTTCGCGGCGATGGAGGAGCGGACCGCGGTCGGCGGTGTCGCATGAGCGTCCGGTTGCGCGACGTCGACTACACCCGGGCCGCCCGGTACCTGAACGGCTGCAGTTTCAATCCTGACCCGGCGGCCGGCCGCAGAAACTTCGACGGGGTGACGCTCACCGAAGATGCCGTCGCGGTGCTCGAGGAGATCGAAGCGGAGCAACCCGCCGCGGACGAACTCACCCCGTACGACCTGGACGACCAGGGCAGTCCGTACTACGAACCGGACAGCGTAGATATGGCCGGTTTCCCGCTGCGCGTCGATCCCAGCGCAGCGTTCACGACGTACGTCGGGCGTCTGCTCGCCGGTGTGCTGGTCCCGGCGGTGTCGATCCCATCGGACCGGCGTCTGGTCGGCGTC
>JBBQGJ010000048.1:0-27803 GCA_038322925.1 Mycobacteriales bacterium | reverse complement strand
CGCTGCAGCTGTTCTGGTGACACCTGGCCCTCGGGTTCGGCTGTCGCCGTTCCTGTCGCTGCGTCCGCTTCACCACTCTGCCCGGTGCCGGACCTGACGGTGGCGATGATCCGGAACACCCCGTCCGGGAGCGGAAAGACCACAAGCAAGCCATCCGCGGACATGGTGAGGTCGACGCCGTCCCGGGGCAGCGGCCAGTCCATGCGCACGTCGGCCATCTCGAACGTCTGTGAGTATCTGGTCCCGGTGAAGCCGATACCGGACAGCTCCCGCACCCGGCTGTGCAGCCCATCGCAGCCGACAAGGAATCGCGCCGTGATGCTCCGGCGGCGACCTGCCCCGTCCACCAGGACTGCCGAAACCTGTTCCGGCGAGCTGCCCCGGCCGGCTTCGACCTGCAGCTCCACCACTTCCCAGCCCCGATGGACCTGGTTTCCACCGGCCGCCAGATGGGTGGTGAAGACCTTCTCGGTGACGTTCTGCGGCACGCTGGCCGAGTAACCGTACGGACCGGGCACGCCACCGAACGGCACCGTCAGCATCGCGCGATGGCGTTGCCGCATGGTGAATCTCGGCATGATCACGCCCCGCTCGACCAGCGCGGCCCCGACGCCGACGCGATCGAGCACCTGCAGCGTCCGGGAGTGGATGACGGCGCCGCGAGAGGCGGTCGATCCCGCCGGGCGCCGATCGACGATCACGAACGGGATATCCCGCTCGGCCAGGAAGGCCGCCAGGGTCAGCCCCGTCGGGCCCGCCCCGACGATCAGCACGGCGGTGTCCCGCGGGGGCTCCGGCGCCGGTCCTGGTTCGACCGGGAACTGTGGTGTCTGCTCGGCGGTGAGCATGAGAGGCGGTTTCATGGGCGGCCTTCCTGATCGATGAAACTGCATCGGAACTGTTGCTGCGACGGTGATGTCGAACGTGTGTCGCGGGCGGCCCGCAACCGTCAGACGGCCTTCGGCGCGCCGAACCAGGTACGCAGGGCCTTGCGCAGACTGTCGGGATCGAACTCCGCACCGGCTCGCAGGACCCAGGCCACGCAGCCGTCAGGCCGAATCAGTGCTGCGCTGATGTCCTGACCGATGTCCTGACCGATGTCCTGACCGATGTCCTGACTGATGTCCTGACTGATGCCCTCGCGCTCGGGGCGGGCGTGGAACTGCCGGACCCGTGTCCATTCGGCAGCCGCCGCGCACACCCGGGCGTCGTCGGTGAGGTCCAGCAGCACGCCGGTCCCGTCCCGTTGCAGGTCCACCAGGGTGACGATCTCCCGGTGGCCGTGCCGTGAGCCGCCGCGCTCGATGAGTTTCATGGGGGCGCAGAGCGTCCCGACCATCGGGTCCGCCGTGGCGGCATCGCCGAGGTCGTACCGCACGTCCATGCCGGCCAGCATGTCCGCGATGTGCCGGTGCACCTCGTCGACGTCCATCAGTTCGTCGAGCAACTCTCGCAGTGCGGTGCTCTGCGGGTCCGGACGCATCAGGGCGATCTGCGCCCTGGTGTTCTGCAGCAACCGCGCGGCGACCGGTGCGCGCTCAGCGCCGTAGCTGTCCAGCAACATGAAGGGCGCCCACCGGTTGATCTGGGCGGCGAGCTTCCACCCCAGATTGGCTGCGTCGACGATCCCGACATTCAGTCCCTGACCACCGACCGGCGCGTAGACGTGCGCGGAGTCGCCGGCCAGCAGGATGCGCCCGCGGCGGTACTCGGTGGCCTGCTTCGCCGTGTCGATCCACCGGGTGCCCGATGACATATCCTCGATGGTCACGTCGGTGTTGCTGACCCGCCGGATGCTGTCCTGCAATTCGTCGCGGGACAGGGCGTCGTCGTCACGCGGCGGCCCGTCGAATTCGACGGTGGACAGCCGGTTGATGCCGAGCCCGTGCACATACAGCCCCGCCGGGGTGAAATGGAAGCCGGGGGCGAGCTTTTCGGGATCGGCCATGTCCACCACGGCCATCCGCCCGGTGACGCTCGGCTCGGTTCCGGAGAAGGTGAATCCCGCGAGGCGACGCACCGTGCTGTCGGCGCCGTCGCAACCGACCAAATACTGGGTGCGCACCAGATAGCTGTCCTCGCCGTGCCGCACGTCGATGGACACGCCTTCCTCGTCCTGGTCCAGGCCGAGGATCTCGTGCCCGCGACGGAGCTGTGCACCTGTCGCCGTGGCGTGGCGCTCCAGGATGGCCTCCAGTTCGGGTTGTTCCACCCGGACCCGGCGCCGGTCAGGATCGGTCCGGCGGTTCGGATCGATCTTCTCGATCCCGCCGAAGTGCTCCTTCGGAGCCTTCCTGGACGGCTCGGCCCGGGCCGCACGGTTGCCCTCGACCTCTGCCTCAGCCTGCTCGCCGGCCTTTGCCCCACCATTTCCTGTGGTGTCTCCGGCAGACTTTCCCGAGGCGGCCGCCCATTGGCTGAACATCTTGGCGTAGGACGCCAAGGTTTCCTGCTCGGCGCGCAGCAGTTCGTTCCCCAGGCCCAGCCGGTCCAGTGCCTCGAACGCCAACGGACCCATGGATCCGGCCCGCGCCAACAGGTCCCGCTCCATGCGTCGCTCGAGGACGAGCGTGGACACGCCGGCCCGTCGCAGTTCGCAGGCGAGCGCCAGACCGACCGGTCCCCCGCCCGCGATGACGACATCGAATTCGTAGCCCATGATGATCCCCTTGCTCGTGGCCCGGTTCGTGGTGGTGGTTTCGGTGTGCGCGGATTGATGTGCGCGAATTGATCGATCCGGCGTGGTCATGCCCGCAGGGCCGTCAGCCCGCGTGCGGCGGTAGTCACGACCGGTGGCCGGAAGCCGCCGACGAGACGGCTGAGCCTTTCCGCCAGGTCGCAGACCGTCCGGTCCTGCAGATGGGGCCCGATGATCTGGATTCCGACGGGCAGGCCCGTGGAGGTGAACCCGGCGGGCGCGGTGGCCGCCGGCAGCGCGCCCGCGGTGGCCAGGCTGGTCCAGCCGATCTGATCCCAGTAGGAGCGCCGCTCACCGTTCACGGTCACCGTTCGCGCCATCACATCGGGCCGGTGATCATGTTCGATCGCCGCGACCGGTGACACCGGACAGAGCAGCACGTCGTAGTCGGCGAAGAACTCCGCCCAGCCCGCCCGCACCCGTGCCCGCTGCTCGTCGGCCAGCAGCCACGAGCGATGCCGTTGCGTCAGCCCGCGCAGCATCGCCGCCGACGCAGAGACGTCGTCGGCGGCGAGATCAGCTGCTCGCGAACAGTTCTGCTCGTGGACCGGGTCGGGTCCGCCCAGGCTGATCGCGCCGTACAGCAGCTGTGAGTACAGGCGATTGTGGGCGTCGAGATCGAGTGGCCGGACCTCGCCGACCCGGGCTCCCGCCGCGGCGAGCGCGTCGCTCACGCCGGAAAGCACGTCGGCGACCTGGCGGTCCACCGGGCAGGCCGGGTCGTCCAGCCAGACCCCGATCCGGTAGTCGGAGAGCCGGCCGGCGTGCGGCGGCGGCAGTCGGAGTTGCCAGGCGACCGCCTCCCCATCCGTGGGCCCGGCCAGCGCGTGCAGGGCAAGTTCGAGATCCTGTGCCGTGCGCGCGATCGGCGCGAGCGTCACCATGTCGTTGCTGCGCAACGAGCCCGGCGCGCGCGGGATGTTCCCGCGCGTCGGGATCAGCCCGTGCGTGGGGCGGAGCGCGTACACGCCGCAGTAGTGCGCGGGCAACCGGGCCGAACCGGACAGCTCGCTGGCCAGTTCGAGTCCGGACAGGCCCGCGGCGATCGCCGCCGCCGCACCTCCGGAGGAACCGCCGGGCGACCGTTCCGGCGCCCACGGATTGTTGGTGGTGCCGAAGACCGGGTTGCTGGTCTGCGCGTCGGAGGCATAGGTCGCGGTGTTGGTCTTGCCGAAGATGACCGCGCCGGCGCGGCGCGATCGGGCCACTGCCTCGGCGTCCCGGGCCGGAATGTGCTGCGCCAGTTCCGGTGCACCCGAGGTGGTGCGCATTCCCGCGGTTTCCAGGGTGTCCTTGACGGTCATCGGCAGGCCGTGCAGCGACCCCAGCCGGCGCCCGTCCCGGACCGCAGCGTCGGCGGCATCCGCCTGCCTGCGCGCCACCTCGATGTCCGTGGTGACGACCGCATTCAGCGAGGGGTTGAGTCGCTGGATCCGGTCCAGGTAGATCTCCAACAGGTCGCGGCTGGACAGCGCACCGGTGGCGATCTGCCGCACCAATTCCCCGGCGCCCTGGAGCGCGATGCCGCTGTCGGGATCGAGGTCGGTGAGCTCGGACATTCGATGAGGCTCCTTGTCGGTCATGGACGGGCCGGCTGGGCCTGGCGGCCGGGAGGAGTGACGGTGGTGCGGGCAGGAGGCGTCTGTGACGACGGTCAGCCGAACGACGGTTGGCCGAACCAGCGCCGCAGCGCGGCGTCCAGGCCGTCCTTGTCCAGTCCGCACCGGCGGCGGGCGACCCAGGCCACGTGCCCGTCCGGCCGGATCAGCGCCGCGGACAGGTCCGCCAGCAGCGGGTCGGACGTGCTTGCCGCGACCGCGTCGACCCGGTCCGACCACGGCTCGACAAGGGTGTCCAGCACGGGTTCCGCGCTGAGCTCCAGCAGCACACCGCGAGCCTTGCCGAGCAGGGACAGGGTTGTCGCCTCACCCGATCTGGGCGGCGCCGAGGTGTGCAGGTCGGCCGGCGGCAGTCGCCGGCCGACCAACGGATCGGCATCACCCAGGTCGTACCGAACGTCGACCTGAGCGAGATCGCCGGCCAACCGCCGGTTGACCTCGGGAAGCGCGGCCAGCTCGGTGAAAATGGTTCGCAGCGCTTCGATCTCGAGCCCGCCGGACATCAGCAGGTTCTGCACCCTGGCGTTGACCATCACCCGCTCGCCGACCGGGCGTCGTTCGCCGCCGTAGCTGTCCAGCAGGTCCGCGGGCGCCCACCCGTTGATCTGTGCGGCCAGCTTCCAGCCGAGATTGACCGCGTCGTGCAGCCCGGAGGTCAATCCCTGGCCGCCGGCGGGCGGTTGCGCGTGCGCGGCGTCGCCGGCCAGCAGCACCCTGCCGACGCGGTAGCTGTCGGCCAGCCTGGTGACGTTCCCGTGCCGGCTGAGCCAGCGCGGCGTGCCGGCACGCAGGTCCAGCCCGGCGACCCGCTCGGCCACCTCGCAGATCTCGGCGAAGTCCGGCGCCGCGGCGTGCCGTCGCGGTGGCTGGCCGAATTCGTAGATCACCACCCGGAAGACCCCGGGCCCGATCGGGAAGATCGCCCACAGCCCGCGGTCATTGCGCCGGAAGAACTGAAACTGCAGCGGTGCCCCTTCGACGTCCACCATCACGGCGTCGACAGTCGATGCGGTGCCCGGAAAGTCGATCCCGACCGCGCGCCGGACGGCGCTGCGGGATCCGTCGCAGCCGACCAGGTAGCCGGCCCGGAGTTCGTCGTCACCATCGGGACCGCTGATGCTCACCCGGACGGAGTCGTCGTCCTGCCGGACGCCGGTGACGGCGTGGCCGCGGCGGATCTGCGCACCCAGGTCGGTGGCCCATTCCGCCAGCACCTGCTCGGTCCGACGCTGCGGGATCATCATCACCCCGTAGGGGGTGTCCAGCCGGTCCAGGTCCAGATGCTGCGGCAGTGCGCCGTAATGGAGCCGGGAGATGAGCTTGCCGTCGTGGAACCGGCCGGTCACCCGGCGCTGTTCCCACAACTCGACGGCGCGCGGATTGACCCCGAGTGCCCGGGATTCGCCGGTGGGCGCCGGCAGGGCCTCGAGCACCGTCGCCCGGACCCCGGCCAGCGCGAGTTCCGCCGCCAGCATCAGGCCGGTCGGACCCGCCCCTGCGATCACGACGTGCTCGGTGACGGCTTGATCGGTGACTGCAAGCTCGGTGACGACCTGTTCGGTCATGCCGTTTCCCCCATCACGAAGCGCGTCGAGCGCGGATCTGACCAGCGGTGCCGGAATTCTGTCGGCCTCATCCGATGGAGACGCCGGTCAGCTTGGTGTTCACGAAATCCACAATCTGCTGACCGGTGTGCAGCATGTCGATCTCGTCGTCGGTGACACCGAAATGCAGCGACTCCTCGACCCTGGTGACGATCTCGTAGACCGCGAGCGAATCGATATCCAGTTCTTCGAAGGGGGTGTCGACGGTCTCCGGGCCGAGCCCGCTGTCCCCGCCGACGCAGGCGTCGGTGATGACTTTCAAGTCGGCCAGGGTGAATGCGGCCATGGTGAACCTCCAGGTGGCGGTGACGATCCAAGACGATCGAAAGTCGAAGCGGTGCTTTCGGGACGACAGCGCGGCAGTTCGCGTCGCCTCACCAGCATCGGCGCAGGGCATCGAGGATTCCTCGAAACCGGCTCGACCCGACGGGTTGAGCAGCCTTCCAGCCCGATTCGAGGAGTGCTGCCTCATTCTCGTCAGAACCTGCATCGCGCCGATGACAATCAGGGAGGGCCCGATGAGTCTGTCGATCCGGAACGCCGAATTCACCAACAGCCGCATAGTCGGGCTCGGCACCTACCGTCCGCGCCGGGAGGTCACCAACGCCGAGGTGTGTGAATGGATCCTGTCATCCGACGAATGGATCACCACCCGCTCGGGCATTCGCAGCCGCCGGTTCGCCGGCCAGGACGAGACGCTGTCCGCGATGGCGATCATCGCCGGCCGCAGAGCGTTGGAGCACGCCGGGATCGACGCCGACGAGTTGGACGGCGTGATCGTCGCGAGTATGTCGAACCTCGTGCAGACCCCCCCGCTCGCCATTTCGGTGGCCGTCGGCCTCGGTGCGGTGAATGCCGGCGGCTTCGACGTCTCCGCGGCGTGCGCCGGCTTCTGCCATGCCCTTGCCGTGGCCAGCGACGCGGTACGAACCGGTGGCGCCCGTTACGTCATGGTGATCGGGGTAGAGCGGATGAGCGACATCGTGGACCGCACGGACCGTGAGATCGCGTTCCTGTTCGCCGACGGGGCCGGCGCCGTGGTGGTGGGTCGGTCGAAAGAGCCCGGCATCAGCTCAGTGGTGCGCGGAGCCGACCATCACAGCCTGGACGCGCTGCGGATGAGCATCACCTGGGAACAATTCCGGGCCGACCCGACGCTCACGCCGCCGGCGATGAAGATGGACGGCCGCCGGGTCTTTCGATGGGCGCTGGGGGCGGTGGTGCCCGCCGCGCGGCTTGTACTGCAGCGCGCGGGGCTGGAACCGTCCGACCTCGCGGCGTTCATCCCGCACCAGGCCAACCTGCGAATGATCGAGGTGCTCGCCACCAGGCTGGGTCTGCCGGACCACGTCGCTGTCGCCAGGGACATCGAGTCCTCCGGAAACACCTCCGCCGCCTCCATTCCGCTGGCGATGGAGCGACTGCTGTGTTCCGGCGCGGCCAATCCCGGCGGCGCAGCCTTGCTGATGGGGTTCGGCGCCGGCATGAACTACGCCGGGCAGGTCGTCGCGCTGCCGCCGGCGCCAGCGGCGGGTCGGTGTGCGCAGTACGACCACAGCGCGCCGTCGGCCCCGGCGAGCGCGCCCGCGAGTCCGGCAGCGCCGGTACAGATCCTCGCCGGCCAGCTTCGCCCGGTGCGGGCCGAGCTGATCCCGGCAGTGAGCCCAACCCTGATCCCTGTAACGAGCCCAACCGTGAGCTCAACCGGGAGCCGGACCGCGACCGATGTCGGCGGGCAGCGTCTGCCGGACGGTGTGCAGCCGGACAGCTACCGGGAAGCCATGCGGCAGTTGGCGTCCGGAGTCACCGTCGTGACCACGACGGACCGCCGTGGCGATCGATTCGGCTTCACCGCCAGCTCGTTCGTCCCGGTCTCGATGGAGCCGCCACTGGTGCTGGTGTGTATCGCCAGATCCGCGAGGTCCTTCGAGGTCTTCCACTCGTGCACTCGATTCGTGGTCAGTGTGCTCGCCGACCGGCACCGCGAGGTCGCCGACCGTTTCAGCCGCAGCCTCGCGGACAAGTTCGGCGTCGGCCAGCTGACCACCACACCGGACGGCATGCCGGCGGTCGACGGCGCGCTCTCCACCTTCGAGTGTGAGACGACGAGCCGGCAGGACGCCGGCGACCACATGATCCTGATGGGCCGGATCTACCGGCTGCGGTCCGAACCCGGACATCCGATGGTCTATTTCGATCGTGGATTCCGCCGGCTCGAGGGGGCGCGGCGCACCGGGGACGCGACTCCGGCCGGCGCGCACACCCCGGCCAACGAACCCGCCGAGATCGCGTCATGAGTGTGCGCGGGATCGGGGTCGATGTGGCCGACATCGCGCGGGTGGCCGCGGCGCTGCACCGCACCCCATTGCTGGCCAGGAAACTCTTCACTCCAGCAGAATTGACCACCCGCACCGGACACCGGCGGAACGCGGCGTCGCTGGCCGCCCGGTTCGCCGCCAAGGAGGCGGTCGCCAAGGTCCTCGAGCACGCCGACCCCGGATGGCGGCTGACGGACATCGAAGTCGGTACCGCGCCGTCCGGTCGTCCGATGGTGACCGTCGGCGGCCCGCTGGCCCTGCGCGCCCGCTGCCTGGGCATCACCACCTGGCACCTGTCCCTGAGCCACGACCGCGGCACGGCCGTCGCCGTCGTGGTCGCGGAGGGGTGAAGCTCTGCCTCCACCAGCCGGCCCACTCGCAAACTGCGTTGCGCTCCAACGAGATTCAAGGCGCCCTTGAGGCCGGCAGCCGACCCTTGAGATCACCACCCGAGATCACCACCCGAGATCACCACCCGAGATCACCGCCGGCCGGATCACCCGATGCGGTCCCACCGAAAGGAACCCCAGAAATGATCGTGCACACCCTGATCTACCGCTTCCCCGAGACCGTCTCCGACGAGGAGAAGAAGCAGTTCTTCTCCGAGATGCGGGAACTGGTCGTGGGGACGGGTTTGACCGAGGGATTCGATCTGCAACCGCACCTGTGGCTCGGCGCCGACAAGGGCGCCCGCGGCATGACTGCCGACTCGATCGTCCAGTTCAGCTGCAAGGATCTGGCCACCCTTGACCGTTTCTCCCAGCTCCCCGCCGTGTTCGACTTCGTGACCGACTGGAAGCAGCGGCTGCACTTCGAGGCCGCCTACGCCAACCATGAGGAACTCCACCCGTTCGCCGAAGCGGCCTGACCCGGAGAACCTTCCGTCCGCACCCGCTGTACGCCCGTTCCGTCAGGAGGAAATTACCCATGCATCACGAAGAGCACTCCGTGACCGTCAGCGCGCCCATCGATGTGGTGTGGCGCGTCCTGCTCGACGTCGAGAGCTACGCCGACATCTTCCCGCCCACCCAACGCGTCGACCTGCTGGAGGAGGGCGACAACTACCAGATCGCAAGGCTTTTCGTGCTGGTCAACGGTGAGCTGAACTCATGGACCTCGCGCCGGGACATCGATGCGGACCGGCACGTCATCGCCTACCGCCAGCTGGAGACGGCGCCGATCGTGGGCAGCATGGGCGGCGAATGGCGGGCGTCGGCCGGGCCGGGCGGCCTGACCGAATTGGTGCTGACCCACGATTTCGAGGTGCGGGCCGCGGTCGACGGCAAGGTGGCCGGCCGCTTCGAGCCGGAAGAGGCCGACCGGCTCTTGTGCGCCGCCGTCGAGCGGAACAGCGTCGCCGATCTCGGCGCCGTGAAGCAGGCCGCCGAACTCGCCTCGGAACGGGCGACGGGGTCAACCGCGGCGGCGTCGCTGGCACCGGCGTCATGACCAGGTTGATCGACCTCAGCGTCGCGACCCGGTCGACGCCGAGCGAGGCCACGCCGGTCGTCATCGAGCTGCTCGATCACCGCACCGGCGCGACGGTTCTCGGCCTCGGTCCGGACGACTTTCCCGGTGGCATGGCGATCTCCAACGAGACGGTGACGCTGACCACGCACACCGGCACCCACATGGATGCGCCGCTGCATTACGGACCGATCAGCGGCGGCACGCCCGCGAAGAGCATCGACCAGGTGCCGCTGGAATGGTGCATGGGACGGGGCGTGCGGCTGGATGTGCGGCATGTGCCGCCTGGCGAAGGCATCACCGTTGATCACCTGATCGACGCGACGGCGGCCGCGCGCTGCGAACTCCGTCCCGGTGACATCGTGCTGTTGTGGACTGGCGCCGACGCGCTATGGGGATCGGCCGACTATCTGACCAGCTTCCCCGGGCTGACCGGCAAGGGCACCGCCTTCCTGGTGGAGCAGGGCATCCGGGTGATCGGGATCGACGCCTGGGGGCTGGACCGACCGGCCGCCACGATGATCGGTGAGTACCAGCGCACCGGCGACAAAGAGGTGCTGTGGCCGGCACACATCTACGGCCGCACCAACGAATACCTGCAGTTGGAGAAGCTGACCAACCTCGGCGCGCTCCCCCGCGCCACCGATTTCACCATCTGCTGCTTCCCGGTGTCGATCGCCGGCGCCGGGGCGGGGTGGACCAGGGTGGTCGCGGTGGTCGACGAAGCCTGAGGGCCTGTGAGCGCGACCGCGGGCGGCTGATCATCCGATCACCGCCCGCGGTGCCGTGTGCAGGGGCAGGCCCTTGACGCCTGGGCCTTGCCTCAGGCTGCTGCCTGGTCCGCCAGCTCCTGCACCGCCCGGTCCCAGTGTTCGGCGGATTCCCCGGGGCCAGGGACCGGCAGATGCGCGATCAGCGTGCGCCCGGTCTTGACGGCCGGGTGCCGGCGCGCCACGACCGCCAGCTCGCCGGCGGGCCCGGCCGCGACCAGCGTCCACGCCGCCTGGTGCAGCGCCGTGTCCAGAGCCGGCCAGAACAGCACCGGAGTGGCGATCTGCTCCGCCCAGAATTCCGGCCGGATGGCCTCACCCGCGGTGACCGCGGTCCCGGTGCGGGTCGATTGAATCGGCGTGCGCGGTGGCCGAAGTGCCTGCCGTGCGAGCGCGGTCGCCAGGATCGGCACCGCCGAACCCGCGGCCGGGCTGTGGAACGGTTGCCTGGCCGGCACCGGGCGGCAGATCAGGCCGGCGTCCAGCAGCTTTCGTCGTACCCGCTCCAGCGGACGCTCAGGGCCGGCCAGGACGGTCTGCCGGGGAGCGTTGTGCGCCGCGATCACCACCACGTCGGCATCGCCTGCGTGGTCCACCGCCTCGCCGAGCAGAATGCCCAGCTCTGCCGGTGAGCTCGCCACCGCCAACATCCCGCCGGCCGGAGTCTGCGCCATCGCCTCGGACCGGGCCAGCAGGATGCCCGCGGCGTGCCGCAGGTCGAACACCCCGGCCAGGCACGCCGCCGCGAGCTCGCCGATGCTGTGCCCGAGGAGCAACGCCGGTCGCACGCCGCGAGCGGCCAGCGTCAGGCCCAGCGCGTAGTTCATCGCGAACAGCAACGGTTGCGCCCTGGAGGCATCGTCGATCGGCACGTCGGGTTCCGCGCTCAGCCAATCAGTGCGCACCCGCCTGCCCTCCGCACCCATCAGGGTGAACAGCTCGTCGAGCGCCGCGGTGAAGACCGGTTCGACGTCGTACAGACCCACACCCATCCCGGGCCGCTGAGCGCCCTGTCCGGCGAGCAGCAGCAGGACGGGGCGGTGGGCGTCAATCGTCATATCGTCGGCAGTGGACATCCGGCCACCGTGCGGCACTGGGCTCGATCCGCGCTCGACGGTCACTCGGAATTCGTTGCCGCCACCGACCGAGTCGCGGACCGCACCGCCCGACCGATTGAGATTCGAGCCGCCTTCAAGTCACCGCCCGCATGCTCGACTGGTGACCCTCGATGAAACCTTTGGCGTGCAGCAGGAACCGCGCCCCCTGTGGAGGCAATAATGACGTCCCGAGTTGTGATCACGGGTATCGGAGTCCTCGCGCCCGGCGGAAACGGCACCAAGAATTTCTGGGATCTGCTCACCGCGGGCCGCACCGCGACCCGGCGAATCAGCTTCTTCGACCCGTCGCCGTTCCGTTCCCAGGTGGCCGCGGAATGCGACTTCGATCCTGCCGCAGCCGGTCTCACCGAGCGGGAGATCCGGCGGATGGACCGGGCCGCCATGCTCGCCGTGGTCGCGGCCCGAGAGAGCATGCAGGACAGCGGGTTGGCGTTCGACCAGCTGGACCCGACCCGGGTGGCGGTCAGCGTGGGCAGCGCCGTCGGCGCCACCACCAGCCTGGAACGGGAGTACCTGGTGCTCTCGGACGGCGGCCGGGACTGGCTCGTCGATCCCGCCTACGCCTCCGCCCATCTGTACGACTACCTGACGCCCGGCAGCATCGCCGCCGAGGTGGCCTGGGCGGTGGGCGCCGAAGGCCCCACCGGCATCGTCTCCTCGGGGTGCACGTCGGGCCTTGACTCCGTCGGGTACGCCCGTCAACTCATCGCCGACGGGACGGCGGACATCGTGGTCGCCGGCGCCACCGATGCGCCGATCTCACCGATCGCGGTGGCCTGCTTCGACGCCATCAAGGCGACCACACCGAACAACAGCGATCCCGCCGCCGCGTCCCGGCCCTTCGATCTGACCCGGAGCGGATTCGTGCTGGCCGAGGGTGCGGCGATGCTGGTGCTGGAGAACTACGACCACGCTCGCCGGCGGGGTGCGCACATCTATGCCGAGATCACCGGGTACGCAACGCGTTCCAACGCGTACCACATGACGGGGCTGAAGACCGACGGTCGCGAGATGGCCGAGGCGATCCGGCAGGCGCTCGATCAGTCCCGGATCGACCCTACGGCGGTCGACTACATCAACGCGCACGGGTCGGGCACGAAGCAGAATGACCGGCACGAGACCGCCGCGTTCAAGCGGTCTCTCGGCGAGCACGCCTACCGGATTCCGGTGAGCTCCATCAAGTCCATGGTCGGCCATTCGCTGGGGGCGATCGGCTCGATCGAGGTGGCGGCCTGCGCGTTGTCCATCGAGTACGGCGTGGTGCCGCCGACGGCCAACCTGCACAATGCCGATCCCGAATGCGACCTGGACTACGTCCCGATCACTGCGCGCGACCACGTGACGAACACGGTGCTCAGCGTGGGCAGCGGTTTCGGCGGGTTCCAGACCGCGATGGTGCTCCGCCGGGTGGAAGGGGTGAAGGCATGACCGACACAGTGGAGATGGCCGACGGGATGCCGGACGGCCTGAAGGACCGGAGCGTCATCACCGGGCTGGGCACCATGGCCCCGAACGGGATGAACACCGCGGACTACTGGGCCGCCACCCTCGCCGGACGCAGCGGCATCGAACCGCTGCAGCGCTTCGACGCCACCGGGTACCCCAGCGCGCTCGCCGGACAGATCACCGGCTTCAGCGCCGAGGGGCGCATTCCGGGCCGGCTGCTGCCGCAGACCGACCGGGTGACCAGGCTCGCGCTCGCCGCGACCGACGAGGCGCTGGCCGACGCGGCGGTGGTGCCGGCCGAGCTGGAGGACTACGGGATGGGCGTGGTCACCTCCAACGCCACCGGCGGCTTCGAGTTCACCCATACCGAGATCCACAAACTGTGGACGAAGGGTCCGCAGCACGTCAGCGTCTACGAGTCGTTCGCCTGGTTCTACGCGGTCAACACGGGCCAGATCTCGATCCGGCACGGCATGCGCGGGCCCAGCGGTGTCATCGTCTCCGAACAGGCCGGCGGTCTGGATGCGATCGGCCAGGCCCGCCGGACGATCCGCTCCGGCACCAGCCTGTCGGTGACCGGTGGCGTCGAATCGTCGCTGGATCCCTGGGGATGGACCTGCCATCAGACCAACGGGCACATCTCCCGGACGAGCGATCCGGCGCTGGCGTTCCGGCCGTTCGATGCCGCGGCATCGGGCTCGGTGCCCGGTGAGGGTGGAGCCATCCTGGTGCTGGAATCCGAACGGGCCGCCCGGAAGCGCGGCGCGCCTCGGCTGTACGGTGAGATCGCCGGGTACGCAGCGACTTTCGATCCCGCACCGGGATCGGACCGGCGGCCGGGGCTGGCCAGGGCGGCGCGTCTGGCGCTCGCCGACGCCGGGATCGAACCCGGAGACGTCGACGTCGTCTTCGCCGATTCGGCCGGTGTGCCACGACTTGATCGCCTCGAGGCTGAGGCCATCGTCGAGGTGTTCGGGGGCGATGCCGTGCCGGTCACCGCGCCCAAGAGCCTGGTCGGCCGGCTGTGCGCCGGCGGCGGCCCGCTGGATGTGGTGGCGGCGGTGCTGGCGATCCGGGACGGGCTGGTGCCGCCCACGTTTCACACCGTTGACGTTCCGGCGGACTACGGCCTTGACCTGGTCCGGGGTTCGGCCCGGCCGCTCGACGTGCGGACCGCATTGGTCCTCGCCCGCGGCGTCCGTGGGTTCAACGCCGCAATCGTCGTCCGGGGCATCGACAGCGCGGTCGACAGAACTGTCGAATCGGACGCGAAAGGTGTTGCTGCAGCATGACAATCGCCCAGAGTTCGCGACTGTTGTCGGATGACCTGTCGGATGACCTGTCGGAT
The DNA here is from genome assembly GCA_038322925.1 of Mycobacteriales bacterium. Taxonomy (GTDB): domain Bacteria; phylum Actinomycetota; class Actinomycetes; order Mycobacteriales; family Nakamurellaceae; genus Nakamurella. The sequence continues at coordinate 13,415 of JBBQGJ010000048.1, read as the reverse complement.
GGCCTGTCGTCGGACGCCGCAGAGGGGGTCGCGCGGTGCGCGGCCGCTCACACCGCGCAGGCCGAGCGGGACCGGCGGCTGGCCCCCGAGGTGGTGGACGCCCTGGTGGGAGCCGGCTTCGCACGGCACTTCGTACCCACCCGGTTCTCCGGCGACGCGGGCGGCTTCTCCGACCTTGCCGCTGCGGTGGCCACGGTCGGCGAACGTTGCCTGTCCGCCGCCTGGTGTGCGCTGATCTTCGCCACCTCGTCACGGATGGCGGCCCTGCTGCCGTTACCCGGCCAGCAGGAGATCTGGTCCGACCGTCCCGACGTGCTGATCGCCGCTGGTCTGGTCCCTGGTGGCGTCGCCGTCGAGGTACCCGGAGGTTACCGGTTGACCGGCACCTGGCGGCCGCTGAGCGGCGTCGACTTCGCGGACTGGGCGCTGCTGTGCGCCCCCATCGCCGACCGTCGTGGTGACTCGAAAAGGGAACAACAGACTGGACCACAGAGCCCCCCGCAGTTGCACTTCTTCGCGGTGCCGCGCCGCGATTTCACCGTGCTCGACAGCTGGGACACGGTGGGCATGCGCGGGACCGGCAGCAATTCGGTGGTGGTCGACGGCGCTGTGGTGCCGCCCGGCAGGGTGTTCGCTCATGCATCACTGCTGCGCGGAGGCGCCAGTTCGGCCGAGGCCACCTGTCACCGGGCACCGCTGCTGGCCGTCGCGTCGCCGCTGTTCGTCTCCCCCGCGCTGGGCGCGGCCCGCGGGGCACTGGCCGCCTGGAGCGATGGCCTTCGCGACCAGTCCGGTCCGGACGGGCCGGCGTCCACGATCGCCTTCAATCAGCTGACACTGGCCGAGGTGTCCGCCGACATCGACGTGGCAGCATTGCTCGTGCAGCGGGCCCTCCAGGTTGCCGACAGCGGGCAGTTCGCGCCCGCGCTGGCCGCGCGCAACGCGCGGGATGCCAGCCGCAGCGCGGTCGTGCTGACCGAAGCCATCGATCGGTTGTTCCGTGCTGCGGGTGCGCCGGCTCAGCAGTCGGGGGCCGCCGTCCAGCGAGCCTGGCGCGATATCCATTGCGCCACTTCGCATGCCGCGCTGCGACCGGATCGTGCGGCGCTGCACTACGCCAAGGCGGTGTGGGGCTGAAAGTCGATGGCCCCGGGGGTTTCTCCCCGGGGCCGTCAACCCAGCGCCGTCAACCCAGCGCCGTCAACCCAGCGGGCCGTCAGCCGGCGCGGCCGCCACCAACGGTGCGCAGGCCCATGGGCATGGAAGCGATCGCGCTGAGCCCGGTCACGGTCTTGTTGAAGTGGCCGCCGGTCTCCAGTTCGGGGTCGGCGTCCAGGATCGCCCGTTGCAGCTGATGCAGCCTCGGGGAGGGCTCCAGGCCGAGCTCGTCGAGCATCGCGGAACGGAGCTGATGGAAGGCATGCAGGGCATGCGCGCGCCGACCGCAGCGATGCAGCGCGAGCATCAGGTGGCCGTGCACCCCTTCGTCGGTGCGATCCTGCAAGGCCAGCTGGGCCAGTTCATCGACGACGTCGTGATGCCGGCCGATCGTCAGATCGATCTGGATCCGCCGCTCCTGCACCGACCGGCGGCGCTGTTCCAGCCTCACGACCTCGCCGTCCAGCACCCGCCCGCACTGCACGTCGGCCAGCGCCGTGCCGTGCCACAGCTCGAGGGCATCCCGCATCAGGGTGGACGCGGCGTACAGGTCGCCGTCCTCCAGTCGTCGGCTCGCGGCGGTGACCTGGCGCTCGAAATCGACCAGGTCGCTCCGCCCGTCCCGACCGGGGTTCAGGGCGTACCCGTTGCCACAGGTCTGCAGCAACTGCCGGCCGGCATCCGGCTGATCGACCGCCGCCTCCGCCAACGCGTTGCGCAGTTGCATCACATAGGTCTGCAGCGTCGTCGACGCGCTCCGCGGCGGTTCGTCACCCCACAATTCCTCCCGGATGCGCGACGTACTGACCATCCGGCCGGAGTTGAGCGCCAGCAGAGCCAGCAGGCTGCGGGTCTTTCGGGCGGTGGGCACCACTGAGCGCCCGGAGATCGTGATCTCCATCGGGCCAAGGACGGAAATGTCCATTGCCGGCGGCTCGACCCGGCCGAACATCGGGCGCACGACTTCCCCATTGATTCGCGAGACAGATACTTGTTCTTTCACCAATCCCCCAGATTGTGTTGCCGATGCATTGAACTGGCGTGTCCCGGCGATCGCCCCCCGGCGAATGGTTGCCCTATGCCAGCCGGAGGGATCGCCCTGGGACCCCCGCGGACCTGTCCGGCGAATCGGCTCCACCGCAGTGATGGCAGCCCAACGCCCACCAGAGGGACGCGGTGAACTGCGTAGCAGATACATCTGGGCACATTCTCGGTCCACCGGCCGGCAAATGTTCGGTATTGCGCACGTGCCGTCACGCGGGCAGGTCGATCACGAAGCAGGCCCCGCCCTCCGGGGTGGAGGTGACGGTCATCGTGCCGCCGTGTCCGGTGACGATCTCCCGGCTGATGGCCAACCCCAGGCCGGCGCCGCCGGTGGCGCGGGTGCGCGAATCATCCAGCCGGGTGAAGCGCTCGAAGATCCGCTCGCGATCCGGATCGGCGATGCCGGCACCATCGTCGGACACCGACACCCGAACCCGTGGTCCCGGGTGTTCGGTGCTGACGCCGGCCGGGATCGCTGTCACCTCGACCCGCACCGTGCTGGAACAGTGCCGGACAGCGTTCTCCAGAACGTTTCTCACCGCTCGGCCAAACTCGTCGGGATTCCCCGTGAGGTCGGCGGGTTCGACCTCGGCGGTATCGACCTGTACTCCCGGCGGGAGCACGAGCCTGCGCACCTCACGGTGGACCAGATCGTCGACGTCGATGGGTACCCGGTTCGTCTGAGGTGCGCCGCTGTCCGACCGCGCCAGGAACAACAGGTCCCGCACCACCCGGGTCATCCGCTCGTTGTCGTCGAGCAGCTCCTCGGTCACCGCCGGCCAATCGGTGGAGTCGGGGTGTGCTCGGGCCAGCTCCAGCTCAGCACGGCTGGACGCCAGCGGGCTGTGCAACTCGTGCGAGACGTCGGCGACGAACCTGTCCTGCCGGACGGCGGCGGACTGCAGCCGGTCGAGCATCGCGTTCATCGTCCGCGCCAACCTGGTCACCCCGTCGTTGCCCGGTGGCTCCGGGACCCGCTGGGAGAGATTGCCGGCCGAGATCCCGGCGACCTCAGCCCGGATCCGCTCCACCGGGCGCAGCGCCCGCCCGACGCCGAACCATACCGTCACACCCAGCAACGCCACCAGCAACGGCACCCCGATCACCGCAGCGGTCCTGGCCGCGGCCACGCTCTCCTTGGCCTGCTCCTCGTCCACCAGCGCGTAGATCAGCACCGGCGTGCCGGTGGGATCGTTGGCCGCCAGCACCTTGATCCGTGCCTCGTCCCACCCCAACGCAGGCATCGGGTCGACCCCGATGGCATCGGAGGCCGGCCGGTCGGACAACCGAAGCTGCCCTTGCAGATCCGGGCTGGCGGCGATGACCTCGCCGGTGGTCGCGTCGACGACCTGGGTGGAAACCGTGCCGGCAATGACGTCGAGCCGGCCGTCCGCAACCTGCGCGGCCACCGTGGCGGCGGCGGCCCGGGCCCGGTCGTCGAGCGATCGCTCAACGGCGTCGCGCACCGCCCAGACCAGCACCACCGCCCCGAGGATGACAGCGACCCCGAAAGCCGCGCAGGCGATCGCCGTGATCCGGGTGCGGATGCCGATGGGCGGGATGGTCATCCGCCGTCGGGATCCAGCCGGTACCCCACCAGTCGCACGGTTTGAATCGAGTTGCGGCCGTACGGGATATCCAATTTCTGCCGCAGTTTGCGGACGTAGACCTCCACGATGTTCCCGTCGCCCTCGTAGTTGAGGTCCCATACCTGCTCCAGGAGATCGGTCTTGCCGACGACTTCGCCGGCGCGGCGCATGAGGCATTCCATCAACGAGAACTGCCGGGCGGTCAGCGGTATCTCGGTCTCCCCGCGCCAGCACCGGTGCCGGGCCGGGTCGAGCCGGAGGTCGCCGGCCGTCAGCACCACCGGTCGTTCGCGCTCCGAACGCCGGACCAACGCCCGCAGGTGGGCCACCAGCCCCACGTAACTGAATGGCTTGACCAGGAAATCGTCGGCCCCGAGGTCGAGGGCCTCCGCGTGATCGAGCGCTTCGGTGAGCGCGGTGAGCATCAGAATCGGCGTCCACACGCCGTTCTTTCGCAACTCGGCGCAGACCTGGTAGCCGTTGAGACCGGGCAGCATGATGTCGAGAACGATAGCGTCATAACGATTTTCGGTTGCCCGGTGCAATGCCTCCGGCCCGTCGCCGACGACCTCGACATTGAAACCCTCTTGGGTCAGGCCGCGTTTGACCACCCGGGCGAGATGCGCCTCATCTTCGACCACGAGTATCCGCACGGTTCCAGCATGACCGACCGCAACTTGACGCGGGCTGAATTTTTCGGTGTCGAGCGGTGTGCGGACGGCGATCGGAGAGCTGTCGGGTAGCGGCCGGACATTCAGCGTGGGTTCAGGGCCGGTGGTCCACCCTGTGGTTGATCAGCTGGAGACATATGACCGGGGGAAGGGCGAGGCCATGGCCGTCACACAGATTCGAGGACCGTCGGCACCGCCGCGGGCCTGGTGGAAGTACGCGGTCAGGACCGCCCGGCTGCTGCCGATCGTCTCCATCCTGGCGCTGGCGCCCGCCGTCGCCGCCTACCTGGGCGGTGAGCCGGGCGCAGCCGCGGCCCTGGCGACGGACGCGAACGACATCCTCGGGTTCACCGCGCTGCTGACGTTGGCCGCCACCCTCGCGGTCGGGCCGTTGGCCACTCTGACCGGCTGGCGGTGGCACCTGATCCTCGGCCGCGACCTGGGATTGTGGACGTTCTGCCTCGCGGTGCTCGACCTGTCGATCGCGGTGCTCACCTCTCCGACAGGGTGGCTGGACGGTATTGCCGGCACCGCGTTCGTGGCCGCGGGCGCCGCGGCGACCCTGGTGATGGTGCCGCTGGCCATCACCTCCAACCGGCTGTCCATGCACGTCCTCGGCAGGTACTGGAAGGTCCTGCACAAGGTGGTCTGGGTGGTGGCCGGACTGGTCGTGCTGCACCTGGTGCTGCTGGTGGGTCTGCGGGCGCTCGGCCCGCTGGGGGTGCTGTTCGGACCGTCGATCGTGCTGCGGGTACCTCCGGTGCGGCAGGCGATCGTCAAGTGGCGCAAGGCAAGGAGTGCGACGTCATGACCATCCGCGCCCGGCGGGCCGTGGCCGCCGCACTCATCGCCCTCGGGATCCTGCTCGCCGCCGCACCGGCCGGGCTCGCCCTGCATCAGCATGGCTGGGAGAGCTGGACGGTGGCGCCGCCTTTCGAGGAGGACGACTGACCCCCGAAGGTCGCGGGGCAAGCCGGTGGCGCGCCGTCAGCGGGTTATGCCGGTGTGCCCGGTCGAATAGCGGCCGGGTTGCGGGATCAGCGCCAGACCGTGCGGTCCGTTGCCGACCGGGATCTTGGTGATCAGGCTGCCGTCGTGGGTGTTGATCACGTACACCACGTTGTCGTAACGCCCGGACACCCACAACTGGCTGCCGTCCGCACTCACGTTGCCCATGTCCGGGCTGCCGCCGCCGGGAATCTGCCACTTCCCGACGGGGTCGCCGGTGTAGGCGTTGAGGACGCTGATCGACCCCTCGTGGCGATTGGTGACGTACAGCTCGGCGGAGTCCCGGCTGAAATACAGTCCGTGCGCGCCGTCCCCGGTGTCGATGTGCCGGGTCACGGTCTGCAGATCCTTGTCCAGCACCCAGACCCCGTCGGAATCGGAATCGGCGATGTAGAACTTCGATCCGTCGGGCGCGATCCGCAGGTCCTGTGGCCCCATGGTGGTGTTCATCTGCGGCATGTCGACCATCCGGATGAGCTGATGGGTCTGCATGTCGATGACCGCTACCCGGCCGGCGAACTCGCAGCTGAACACCGCGATCTTGCCGTCCGGGGTGAAATCCCCGTGGTCGATGCCCTTGCAGTCCGGATAGCGCACCCGGTCGACCTCCTGCCAGGTCGCAGGGTCGTACCAGACGAGGCTGCGCAACGCTTCCGCGACCGAGATCGCGTATTTCCCGTCGGGGGTGAAGTACATGTTGTAGGGATCAGCGACCGGGATCGTCTCGCCGGCCTGCCCTGTGGTCGGGTCGATCCGGCGGATCACGTTCCCGATGTCGTCGGTGGCGTACAGCGCCGACATGTCGTACGACGGCACCACGTGCTGCACTTCCTTGCCCACCGGGAATTTCCCGACGACCTGGAAGGTCTGTTGGTCGATCACCCAGACGTCGCCGGACTTGGTGTTCGGCACGTAGGCGTAGGCCTTCGAAGCCAGCGCGGCTGGGCCCAGCTTGCCGGCCCCGGCCTCGGAGTAGATGTTGTGCGGGTCCAGCACGGCGGGCATGCCTGGCAGCACGTCGATCGCGGGAGCCGGCGCCGCCGCGGGCGGGGCGGGCGGCGCGGACGGCCCTGGTCCGGTCGAAGCTGTGGCGGCCGGCGCTGCCGAGCTCATCACCATCGCGGTGTCCGGCGTGTGGTCCATCGACCCGTCGGAGACCGGCGGATCGGAGGCCGGCGCGGCCGAGGGGACGCTGGTCGAGATCGTCGCGGCCGCCTCCGCCTCGTGCGTTGTGGCGTCCTGCGAACCCGTGCAGCCTGCCACCAGCACCGCGGTGGCCAGCAGGACCGCGAGATGGCGCCGGCGGCTCATCGCCTCCCCTTCCGAGAACCCGACCCCGAACACCAGCGATGAGACGACGTGGGCGGGTCGTCCTTTCGGCAGAGACTATCCCGCGCGCCGCGACCCGGCGGCAACCCGTCGGTCGATGCAACGCAATGCCTCGCCAGGTCCGTCTGATCATCGGTCGGTAGCGTGATCCGGACCGGCCGCGGCGCGGTCGCGAGCGGGGAGGCGCAGTGGTACTGGAATCGAGACGCAGGTGGCTACGGGTCGCGGCGCTCGCGCTGGCGATTGCCGGTGGCGGGTGCGGGCTGGCGGCATGTGCTTCGAACGACACCCCCGGACCTGCGACGGCATCGGTGACCTCGGTCAGCCTGTCAACACCGGCGTCAACGCAGTCGTCAACGCAGTCGTCAACACCCCGTTCACCACAGGCGTCACCGCGGGAGTCGGCCGCGGCGAGTTTGTCCGCGGGGCCCGCGCCGACCTTGCTGCCGACGGTGCCGAGCGCGGGCACCGGGACAGAAGTGACGCTCCGCGGCACGGTCCGGGAAGGCGTGGAGGCCAGTTGCGTGCTGTTGGCGGACGACAACGGGACGGTGCTGGCCGATCTGCTCGGCAGCGATGCACCCGAACTCACCGCAGGCGCGAACGTCGAGGTGACCGGCTCGTTCCTGCAGGGGGTGATGACCACCTGCCAGCAGGGCCTGCCCTTCCAAGTGACCGCGGTGAAAGCGCTCTGACGTGAGTGAGGATCCGTCGCGCCGGTGCCGCCGGGATCAGCCGTCGCCGACCAGCGGCGACGCAGCCACCGCCGTGCCGTCGGGCAGGGCGCTGACCCGAAAGTCGGCAAACACGTTGGGCGCCAACGCCTGTAGCTCGACGAGCAAGGCGACTGCGAGGGCACGGATCTCCACGTCGGCGGCCTCGGTGGCCCGCATCCCGATGAAATGCCGCCACGCCCGGTAGTTCCCGGTGACCACGACGGCCGTGGCGGTGGCGTTCGGCAGCACCGCGCGGGCCGCCTGCCTGGCCTGTTTACGGGCCAGCGTGCCGTCAGGTGCCTGGGCGGCCGCGGTTTCCAACGCCCCCAGCAGTTCGGCGTACGCCAGCGCGGAGGCTGATACGGCCGCGGTGAAGCGTTCGTGCAGGGCGGGATCGGCGGCGATGAGGTCCGGTTCGACGACCTCGGGGCCACCCGGTGGCAGGTAGCGCTGGGACAGCTGCGAGTAGGAAAAGTGCCGGTGCCTGATCAATTCGTGGGTCACCGACCGGGAGATCCCGGTGATGTAGAACGTCGCCGTACTGTGCTCGAGCACCGACAGGTGGCCCACCTGCAGGATGTGGTCGAGGTACCCGGCATTGGTCGCGGTCGCCGGGATCGGCTTGGACCACGACTGGTAGCAGGCCCGGCCGGCGAACTCCGCGAGCGCCTGACCGCCGGATGCGTCGGTGGTCCACGGCACGTCGTCCGGTGGCAGGAACTCGGTCCGGGCCACCAGTCGCACCCGCGGTCGAGTGTCCGACGGCGGTTGGCCGGTCACGAGAGGTACCGCAGAATCACAAGGCCCCGCCGGCGGCCGCCGGCGCGCTGGCGTCCCCGCCGGAATCACCGACGCTCTCCCGCGCCAGGTAGGTCTCCACGTCGAACCAGTCATCACCGGCGCGCTGGGCGACGTTGAGCAGGGTCGTCATCGCGGCGACCTCCTCGACCTGCTCCTTGAGGAACCACAGCATGAACTGCTCGCCCAGGAAGTCGTTCTCGTCGCGGGCAGTCGCGAACAGCGCCTTGATCTGGTCGGTGACCTTCTGCTCCTGCGCGAGCGCGAGGGCGAGGGGCTCGACGATGCTGGCGAAGTCGCCCTTGACCTCGTCGACGCCGGGAATGCTGATCTGCAGGTCGCGGTCGAGCATCCACTGCACGATCATCATGGCGTGGTTCCGTTCCTCCACCGCCTGCCGGTAGAAGTGCGCGGCCAGTTGCGGCAGATCGTGCGCGTCGTACCAGACCGCGATGGCGATGTACTGCTGGCTGGCGTTGAACTCATGCCGCACCTGCTCCCGGAGCAGGCCGACGTAGCGGCTGGGACTTTCGCTGGGACTCGACGCGGGCATCTCCACAGGTGGGGTCACGACGTCGATCCTAGGCATGACGTCATATACCTTGAAATGGCGTCATAGTGGTGTCATAGTGGTGTCATGGACCTCACCCCTTACACCCAGAACCTCCGCGACGACCTGCTGACCGCAGCGTCCGTCGGTGACGAGGACTCCCGGCGAGCGGCCGCGCTGCTCGCCTCCGCCATCGAGCCGGCCGCCCGGCTGGCGATCATGAACGCGCTGTCCGACCTGGCCGCCGAGGTGACCGGCGCCCTTCAGGACACCAGTGTCGAACTCCGGCTGGACGGCCGGGACGTCCGGGTCTCGGTGACCCGTCACGCGCAGGAATCCGTTGCCACCGCTGCGGACTCCACGGGCTGGACCGGCGCCGGTCGCGACTCCGGTGCGGCTGACGGCGGGCAGAGCGCCGACGATCTGCGCCGCGCGATGCAGGACGCCGGCGGCGAGCTGTCCCGTACCACGGTGCGGCTGTTCAACGAACTCAAGTCGCAGGCTGAGCGGGCCGCGGCACAGGAGGGTGTCTCGCTGAACACCTACATCTCCCGCGCGGTGTCGGACTCGGTGCGCTCGGCGGTGCCCGGCAAGGGCAACCGTGGCCATGGTCCGGGCGGTCGCACGGTGACCGGGTACGTCCGAGGCTGAGCCCCGCTGACGAACGGGCTCTGGTTCGGCCCGTACCTGCTTCCGTCGTTGTTGTTGTTGCACCCCAGTAACTGTCACTCGCGTATGTCCTGCGCTGCAGATGAATGAGGAACCTCATGCACACCTTTCTGACACCTGACCCGATCACCATCGAGATCCGCAACGCCTCCGGGGAGATCCGGCTCGATCTCGCCGACGTCACCACCACCACGGTGGAGGTGACCGCCAGTTCGTCGCATCCCTTCGGCTTTCTGGACGACGTCTTCCGCGCCGTTGCCGGCGCGCGCCAGTCGAACGGCGCCCGCCGCGGGTTCGACGTCCGCAGCGCCGACGACCAGGACGATTTCCACCGGTACGGCGCCGACCAGGACGACATCGACCCCGCCGAGCGGGTACTGGTCGATCTGCGCGACACCACGGACGAGGGTCGCGGCGGCACCCTCATCGTCGATACCGACCATGCCCGGCGGGGCTGGCGCTCGTCGTTCGCCGTTCATGTCACTGCGCCCACGGGTTCCGGCGTTCGGGTTCAGACGCAGTCCGCGGACCTGATCCTCACCGGAGTGGCCGACCGGCTCGAAACCCGCACCGCGTCAGGCGATATCACCGTCGACCGGGTGCTGGGACGGTCGGTGGTGCAGACAGCGTCCGGTGACGTGACCATCTCGGAGACGGGCGACTGCGACGTCCGCACCGCTTCCGGTGACATCGGCCTGCACCGCACGACCGGAGATGCGCTGCTGCACAGCACCTCTGGCGACATCCGGGTGGACAATCCCACCGGAAACACCAGTGCCCGAACGGTTTCCGGTGATATCCGGCTGGTGGACGCCGCCGCCGGCCAGGCCGAGGCCATCGCGGTGTCCGGTGACGTGGAGATCGGCATCCATCCCGGTTCGCTGGCGTCTGTCGAGCTCAACACCATCTCCGGTAACACCGACACCGATTTCGACGTCAGCGACCAGGCACCCGACGACGACGCGCCGGTGCTGGACATCCGGGTGAAGACCACCTCGGGCAACATCCGGTTGCGCCGGGCCGTGGGGGTCTGACTCAACCGCCCTGACTCACCCGCCCTGACCCACCGGACCTGGAACACCCGGTGATGGCCGTGGCAGTCGCCGCGTAAAGGCGAGCCCGAGACCCGGCCCGGACGGCCATGGCGCTCGGGCTTCGCACTTTTCCGGCCGAGGTCGCCGGACGCGGCGAACCTTGGGGATCGAGGGATGGCCGGAGCGCTCCGATGTACGGCTGACGGCCGGCGAGGTCGTCCACGTCGCCGCGCCGGAGAGAGATGGGTAGCCGGAACGACCGATATAGGGAAGCTTCCCGACGAGCCAGCGGCGTCCCCGCTCCTACCGTTCTCCTTGTTCACCACGCCGGTCCGTGCCCTACCAGCTGCGGCCGGTGGGCCGATACCGACCGCGGCGGATAGTGCCTCGTCGTGCTCGATAGGCCCGGAGGTTGGATCTCAGCTCAGGGCCGCGGGAGGGTACTTGTCCGCTCAATACTCGCGGTGTAGCCAGAAATACCGCTGTCGTCATGTATCGCAGTCCACCCACCAACCAAGCGCCATCCTTCACGTTGGAGGATAGTTACTGCATTTTTCGGGCTCCATGAAGAACCTGAATCTAGCATTTGTCCGTACCAGGCATGAATAGCTGGCCCGATATTCGACATCACGCCGTACTCCCCATATTGGATTTGCTGGGCGACAATATCTACACCATATTGACCTTCGTGCTCATCGTTCGGCGTGGTGTACGTGAATGCGCAGTATTTGTAAGTAGCCATGATTTAGTTCTCCTGATCTTCGTGTGAGCAAGTGGCCGGGCCTAGAGTGCTTGATGAAAATTAAGACCAAACAAATCGTCCAAAGAATCATCTCAAAAGTTACGTACATAGTAGTGGTCTATTGCCATGAATGTGGATGTACCTATGTGTGGTATGGCAGTTCGAGTTTGGCTGGTCGCAGGCGAGCATGATGAGTGCGAGGGCGGCTTCGGCGGTGTGGAAGCCGTAGGCGCGGTTGATCATCGTGCGGTTCTTATTGTTGAGTCCCTCGTGGCGTCCGTTGCTCAGTTCCAGGTCGACCGCGGCGGCGATGCCGTCCTTATGGGCGCGGATCGTGCTCGGGCACATTTGACGAATTCGGGGTGTAGCCCGGACCATCGGGGCCAGGGCCAGTTTCCGTTGAGGAGGAAACCATGTCCTGGAAGAGCGGGAATCACATTTCGTGATAGGCCCGTGACCGTAAGACGCGGATCTATTCGGCGGGGTTCCGGAACGAGACTCTACGTCGAAGGGCCGGTGTCTGCGCCTGTAAACCACTGCGCCCACCACAACCCACAGACACGACATCCCCAGCACATCCACCAGACCACAGTAGTGGTCGACATGCGTTGTGAGTTGCCCCTCGTCAGATAATAACCCTTCGGTTGTGAAGCGCGGAATTGTTTGGCGTAGTCTCGCGGGGCCTATCTGGCGTGATCGAGGTCGAACGTAATGCCTTCGCCAACGGCCCCAACGCTGTGACCTGCACACATAGCTCTTGGCGCTGCCAGAACAACGCCATTTGGCTCCGCGAAACTGCGCCCTCAAGGGACCGCGCGGCGCGAACTGCGGGAACATGCGCTACCGAACCTGGTACAGCCACAGGATCGGGTCGGTGAGTTCACCGCTGGCGTCCCACCGGTAGTTCTTGGCCAGACCCTGGCCGTCGTAGGTCCTGAAATACCCGATCATCCCGGCCCGGTCGGTGACACCGGAGGAGATCCCGCCGACCATGATCGTTGCGATGTCGTACGCGTCGACCGAGTAGGCACCCGGGGCGGTGCCGAACGCCGTCTGGTACTGGACGGCGAACTCGTCCGTGGCAGGACCGAACAGCCCGGTCAGAATCGTGCCCTGAGATGCCGGGCCCGCATGCGCGACGAACTGCGGGTCGTTGCTGCCATCACCGGAGACGAACCGCGCGGTGACGCCGGCGGCGCGCAGTTGCTGGACGAACGGCGCGGCTTCGGCCCAGAAACCGGCGTAGTAGACCGCGTCCGGGTTCACGCCCTTGATCGACCGGATCGTGGCGGAGAAGTCCCTGGCGCCGGTCTGGACCGTGGCTGCGCAGCTGCTGTCGGCGGCCGGGCCGAGCGTCTGGGTCACGCTGCTGGCCAGCCCGGCACCGTACCCAGTGTTTCCCTGCACGACGCAGACCTTCTGGTACCCCTGCTGGCCGGTCAGCCAGTTGGCGGTGGCGACGGCCTGCAGCTGGTCGTTACCCAGGCCGCGGAAGAAGTTCGTCCAGCCGTTGCTGGTCAGCGCGGGGCTTGTCGCCGACGCGGTGGCCGAGAGCAGGGCGGCTTGGTTGAAGACCGCGCCGGTGGCGGTCTCGCCCGAGAACGCCGGTCCGAGCAGCCCGATGATCGATGCGTCGCCGACGATTTGCGGCGCGACCACGGCGGCCGTCTGCGGGTCACCTGCGGTGTCGAACTGCTTGAGGGTCAGCTGACATCCCGGGTTGGCTTGGTTGAACTGGCCGACGGCCAGCTGGGCGCCGTGGAGGACGTTGATCCCCAGCGCTGCGTACGGTCCCGACAACGCGCCGGCCATCGCGATCGCCGTGCCGGCCACGCATCTCGCGGTGCCGGGGCCGGCGGGGGTCACGATGTGTTGCCGACCGGCCAAGTCGACCGTTCTTCCACCGGCATCAATCGCGGCCAGTGGAACGATTCGCAGACCAGAGTTGGCGGTGACGCCGGTGACGGTGGCGGCGGGGGCGTCGTTACCGGCGCCGTCGTGGGCGTACAGCGCGTAGGAGTAGGTGGTGCCCGCGGTCAGGCCGGTGTCGGTGACGGCGGCCTGCGGGGTCGGGACGTCGGCGACGAGCACTCCCGCGGTGGGTGAC